>SYBY01000245.1 GCA_005788585.1 Actinomycetota bacterium
CTTGCTGCTCGTGGTGCCGATCGTCGGGTGCAGGGCGTTGCCGTAGCGCTGCTCGCCGGCGGCCACCGTGGCCTCCTTGCCGGACGCGTCGGTCAGCGCGACGGTGAAGTCCTGCGTGGTCGCCGCCGGGTTCCACTCGCCGTCGGCCCCGCGTGCGGGGTTCCGGGGGTCGAAGTAGTTCACGGCCGCCGCCATCGTCAGCGACTTGAACGCCGTCACGTCACCGTCGGCCGACGGGATCTTCGTCCCGATCGCCGCGGGCTTCTCCCACGCCAGCGCGAGCTGGAGGCCGTAGGACTGGTTGACCGGGCCGCGCTCGCGGACGCCGTCCTGGCCGCCGAGTGTGCCGATCGCCGGCAGCGGGCAGCCCTTCTCCGCGGTCGGGTAGCCGTTCAGGCCGACCTGCCCGAGCTGGAAGTGCTCGGGCTCGGGGTTGCACCAGTCGAAGCCGCCGGCCGTGGTGGGCGGGGGCGGCTGCACGCCACCGGTCGGCAGGTACGGGTTCGCGAACCCGCCTCCCGTGATGGACGTGCCCAGCGCGCTCTCGGTCAGCGCGTTGTCGTTGCCCGGCGCGATGACGTCGAGCCGCTCGGCCGCGGGGGCGAAGTAGTTCGTCAGCATGCGCTCCTTGCAGTCCATGCGCGGCCCGTTCGTGCCCTGGACGGTGAACTCGCCGGAGCCGGGCGACGTCTCCCGCGGTGGGCCGGTGATGATCTGCGACGGGCAGGCGGCCTCGGACACCGGCAGGCTCGCCGCGTTCGTCGCGGTGCGCTCGCCGGTCATGTACTCGTCGAAGCCGGCCTCACCGCCGACGTAGCGGCGGAAGAACGCGTTCATCGTCGCCAGGCCGATCTTCTCCTGATCGCCCATGAGTGCGGGGTCGCCCGAGCCGCGGTTCGTGCGGGTGTACGTGCCGCCGTCGACCCAGCCGTCGTCCGGGCCGGGGTTCGACCCGTCGGCCGGCCTGTTGCTCAGACCCCCGGACAGGCGGATGTTGTTCGGCGACGGGATCGAGCACGCGGCGTCGCCGGTGTTCGAGTCCTGGCCGTCGGCCGACCACACGCTGTTGAACCAGTTGTGATTCGTGCCGTGGATGGAGAACTGGATCTTCGGGAACGGGTCCCCGTCCTGGACGTACTGGCCGCGCTCGAAGTTCCGGGCGGCCTGCAGGTTGGACACGTCGCCGTCGCAGTGCGGCAGGATCGAGAGGTACGGCACGCCGTATGGCGCACGCCGCTCGTAGTCGACGCCGGCCAGGTTGATCACGCCGCGCAGCGGGTAGCGCTTGCCCGGCGCGGGCCGGGTGCGGTTGTAGTCGATGAAGCTCGTGACCGCGTCACCGCCGCGGGAGTGGCCCATCATGCCGATCCGGGTCATGTCGAGCTTGCCGACGAGCCGGTCGTTGATGCCGTTGGCCCCTTCGTCGGGGAGCGGGGCGGTGTTCGCCTTGTCGAGCATGTCCAGCGCGGCCGCGATGAGCAGGCGGCGCTGATGCATGCCCTTGCCCTGCTGGCCGTCCTGGAAGGCCATGAGCTGGTCCTGGTCGAGCGACAGCACCGTGTAGCCCCACGTGGCGAGGTTCTCGGCCATGTAGGCGTAGCCGCGATCGTTGCGCTTGAACGCGGTGCAGTTCGGGGCGCTGCCCGTGTCGCAGCTGCCATGGTTGCCGTGCACGAGCACGATCACTGGCGACGGCGACGTGCGGTTCGTCGGGTAGTAGAGCGAGCCGCGCAGCTGGAGGGTGACCGCTGCGGCCGAACCGGTGGCGGCGCCGCCCGCGGCGTTGGGCTCCTGGATGTTGAACGTGCCTGCGGTGAACGGGTCGAGCGTGGTGACGCTGTACCCGCCGCGATCCATGGGATCGGGGGCGGGGTCCTGGGCCTGGGCGGCCGGGGGCACGAGGGCGAACAGGGCGCCCAGCAGCAGCAGGAACGGCAGCGCTCGGAGGCGCGAACCTGGGGTGTCTGTGGTCTTCACCGGATCTCCGGGGTGGGGTGTGGAACGGTGGAGCACTCCACGGACCCGCGTGCCGGCGAAGTCTGCGCGTCGTACTTCTCAGGCTCGCCGTGACGGTCCTACGCCATGCGGAACGGCCCTCCCGCCGAGTACGGGAAGGACGCTGCGGCCCCAAGCGGGGACGAGCGACCGGAACCCTAGGCAAGCGGAAGCCGGTCCGGATAGGACCGAACGTCAAAACCTGGCGGGGGCAGAACTGGACTGGTTGTCGAATCCCCTGGGATTCGCTCTCGAATACGGTCCGTCGCCGACCGACTGTGGGTGCCGACGCAGCGGGCGAGAGGCGTGGTCCGAGACACCACGCCACCGGTTTCCGTGGCCGATCCGGCCGCGGGCTCATCCCTTCTCCACGAGGTACCCGCTCCACATGGCACAGCCCACACTCCGCCACGCGCTCTGCGTGACGCTGGCCCTCATGGCCGCGCCAGCCAGCGCGTCGGCATCGACCATCACGGTCGATGACGACAAGGCTCAGTGTCCCAACGCGTCGTTCACGTCGATCCAGTCCGCGATCGACCAGGCCGCCCCCTGGGACACCATCATCATCTGCGACGGCATCTACCGCGAACGCTCGGTGCCGCTCAACAACCCGACGCAGAACCCCTCGCAGGCCGGGTCGAAGAACGGCCTGACGATCAGCAAGCCGCTGACGCTCAAGGGCGCCGGTCCGGACAAGGTCTGGATCATGCCCGACGTCGAAGACGGCGGCACGCTGGCCGGCACCGCGCCGTTCCTGCGGGATGGCGGCGGCAACGTCATCAGCGTCGTGCGTCAGTCCAACGGCTCGTCGGACGGCAACGAGAACTTCACGTCGATCTCCGGCGTGACCGTCACCTCCCCGGACGTCTACGCCGAGGCCGGTGTCGCGTTCTTCAACACGGCAGGCGAGATCAAGAACTCGCAGATCGGCCCGTTCTACCTCCCGAACACCGTCGAGTCGGCGGACCCGCTGGTCAAGCCGTACGGCTGGGGCGTCGTGCAGACGAACTCGCTCGTCGGCGCGAGCGAGGCGACGATCCGCCGCGACGTCACCGTCGAGGACAGCTTCGTCACCGGGTACCAGTCCGGCGGGATCCTGTTCGACGCGGCGCGCGGCCCGGACGGCGACCCGCTGAACCTGGAACGGTCGGGCATCCTGACGTACGGGTTCGTGAAGAACTCGTGGGTGAAGGGGCGCTTCGTGGGTGCGTCACAGAACCAGGTCGGTATCCAGTACCGGGCGGGCGCGCGCGGTGCGGTGACCGGCAGCACCATCAGCGACAACCGGTTCTCGACCGCGGCAGCGAACATGCGGCTGAACTCGGCCGTGCTGCTGTCCGACGCGGGAACGGGCGACGACCCGAGCAACCCGGGGGCGCCGGCGCTCAAGCTCGAGGGCAACTCGTACGTCCGCAACGGCTTCGCGATCTTCAACGCGAATATCGACTCCACGGCCACGCGGCTGGGGTCGCCGGTGCCGTCGACGGGGGACTGGTTCGGCTGCGCGACCGGACCGGTGTCGTTCAACTACCCGCCGCCGCCACCGCCTCCGACGGTGCCACAGGGCCCGTCCTCCGCGAACCCGTGTCTGGCGATCACGGGCGTGGACGCGGATGTGACCCCGGCGCCGAGTGTCACGGTGACGGACTTCCTCACCGCGGCTCCCGCAGAGCTCGTCGTGCCGGTCAAGCCGACTGACGCGGCGCCGACGGCGGCGATCGTCGATCCGGTGGACGCGACCGTGGTTCCCGTCGGTTCGACCATCGAGCCGATCGTCCGGGCCAAGGACGACATGGGCGTCAAGTCCGTGTCGCTCTCCGTCGGCGGTGTGCCCGTCGGCACGAAGGGGGCCGGCCCGTACGAGTTCACATGGACGGCCAGCGCCGCCGACGCCGGCAAGACGCTCCCGGTGGTTGCCACGGTGACGGACTCCGCCGGTCAGACGGCCACGAGCACGATCACCGTGGTCGTGCCCGCGCTGCCGCCCGGACCGCCGGTCGACCCGCCGGTCGGTCCGCCCGGCCCGGTCGGTCCGCCCGGTCCCGCCGGACCTCCCGGCGGCCCGCCCAGCGGCGGCGCCGGCGACGACGCAGACCCGTCCGTGAAGATCGGCCCCGGCCGCGCGACGCTGCCGAAGGCCGTCCTCGTCTCGACGAAGACCGGCACGGTGTCACTCGGCACGTTCGTGTGCGACCGCTCCCGTGCGGTCGTCTGCACGGTCAAGCTCCGTGGCTCCTTCAAGATCGGTGGGAAGTCCTACCGGTACGCGAAGACCGTGCGCGTTGCGCAGGGCAAGACGGTGAAGCTCACGCTGAAGCTCGGCGGCGCGGCGCGCAAGGCGCTGGACCGCTCGGGTGACGGCGAGCTGACGCTGCGGATCTCCGCGGTGGACCGCACCGGGTTCTCCGACGGAGAGACGGAGACGATCGACGTCAGCGAGCGGTAGCTCGTGCCCACCCCGCTGAGCGTCACATCGTGGTCGCGCTGGCGACCACTATCGGACGCTCAGCGGGGAGGTGGGTGGCTGCATCCCGTAGTGGTACCGTTGTGGGATGAGCAAGCAGATCGCCGTCCGGTTGCCTGACGAGCTCGTCGCCTTTGTCGACGGGCTCGTCGCGGCTGGTACCGAGCCCAGCCGGGCAGCGGTCGTCACCCGCGCGCTGGAGCGCGAACGGCGCCGCGCGGTGGCGGCGCGCGACGCGGAGATCCTCGCCGCCTCATCGCCTGACCGCGATCTCACCGATCTCGCCGAACACCTGGCGGGCACGCCGATCGATCTCGCCTGATGCGGCCGATCCACACCGCGCAGCTCGACAAGGCGCGGCTGGTCCTGGTGCTCACGCGCGAGCTCGTGCGCCCGCATCTCGCCACGGTGACGGTCGCGCCGATCACCACGACCATCCGCGGCCTGTCGACAGAGGTACCGGTCGGCGCGGTGAACGGGCTCGACGGCCCGTCGGTGGTGCAGTGCGACCACGTGACCACGATGCCCACAGACCGCCTCGGCCGGCAGGTCGGCGTGTTGCTCGACGCCCAGGAGACGCTGCTCACCGCCGCAATCCGGGCCGCATTCGACCTGGACTGACCGAACGTCGGAAGGTGGTGGCGCCAGCCGCCACATCTCGACGCTCGGCGCCGCCGGCCGCCACATCTCGACGTTCGGCGGGGCGCTACGCGTTCCAGCGGCGGATGACCCGCGTCTCGCGCTCGAACCCGAGCACGGACAGCGAGCCCGTCGCCAGCCACAGCCGGCAGCCGAACGCGGGCGGCTGCTCGAGCCAGCGCGCGGCGAACACCCGCAGCAGGTGCCCGTGGGCGACGACCGCGACGTCGTCCTCGCCGTCGCCGATCGCCTCGAGCACCCGCGCGATCACCCGGTCGCAGCGGGCCGCCACGTCGTCGGGGGACTCCCCGCCTGGCGCGCCGTCACGCCAGAGGAACCAGTCGGGGCGGTCGCGGCGGATGTCCGCCGTGGTGATGCCCTCGTAGTCGCCGTAGTCCCACTCGAGCAGGTCGGGGTCGTACGCGTCGGGCGTCAGGCCGGCGAGCTCCGCGGTCTCGCGGGCGCGGCCGAGCGGGCTGCACAGCGTGAGCGCGAACGGCCAGCCGGCGAGCTTGGGGGCCAGCGCCTCACGCACGTGCGCGCGGCCCTCGTCCAGCAGCGGGATGTCCGTCCGGCCGGTGTGGCGCCGGTCGCGCGACCATTCGGTCTCGCCGTGGCGGACGAGCACGACCTCGCGGCGCTCCCCCTCCGCGGGGAGGGGGTGCGCGGTGAGGTCTCCCCGCTCAGCCGGGGTGAGCGGCGACATCGCAGACGACCTCGTCGAGCCCCGCACCGAGGCGGCCCGGCGGCACGCCCTCGTCGCCGGCCAGGACCCGGTCCAGCGGCTCGCGCTTCTCCTCGCCGGCCGCCAGCAGGATGGTCTTCTTCGCGCGGCGCAGCACCGGCAGCGTCAGCGAGATGCGGTCCGGGGGCGGCTTGGGCGCGCCGCGCACGGCCACCACCGGCGCGACCTCCGCCGACGCGGCCGGGTGCCCGGGGAAGAGCGACGCGGTGTGCCCGTCTTCGCCCAGGCCGAGCAGGACGAAGTCGAAGACCGGCTTGGGGCCCATCGCCTGGATGATCTCCATCCCGTAGGCCCACGCCGCGTCGTCGGGGCGGTCGAAGTGCGAGATGCGATGCAGCACCGGCGGCGTGGCCCGCGCGCGCTTGCAGATCTCCTCCTCGACCATGAGCGCGTTGCTCTCGGGGTCGTCGTCGGGCACGCAGCGCTCGTCGCCGAGCCACAGGTGGACGTGGTCCCACGACCCCTCCATGTCGGCCAGCAACTGGTAGGCGCGGCGCGGGGTCGAGCCGCCGGCGAGGGCGACGTTGACCTGGTCGCCGAAGTGACGTGCGTCGGCGATGTAGCTGGCGAGGAGGTTGGCGACGCGCCGGCAGGCGGCTTCGGCGTCGGGCAGGGCACTGATGACGGTCATAGCGTGGGCCTCCGCTCGTGGGGCGGCCGGGCCCCGGGCGGCGTGGCGTTCTGGACGAGTTCCTGGTCGGCCTTGATGACGTGCATGACGGCGTTGATGAGCGCCAGGTGCGTGAACGCCTGCGGGAAGTTGCCGAGGTGGCGCCCGGAGCGC
>SYBY01000246.1 GCA_005788585.1 Actinomycetota bacterium
CGGGGCATGACGGGCGATGACCTCCCTCGCCGCGTGCTCATCGGTCAGATCGGCGTCGGGCAGATCGATCCCGACCACGTCCCACCCGCGGGCGGTCGCGTCAGCGACCACGCGCTGTCCGAGCATCCCCGCCGCACCGGTGACAAGCAGCTTCACAAGATACCCACGTCTGAGTTGTCACCGATCATGAACCGGTAGGCGCGCGGCTGGCGGGGTGACCGGTCGATGGTGGCGTTGCGTCCAAGCAGCGACGATTCCATACGGCCGTCGAGGTGCAGGACCTTGCTGCCGGCGAGCAGGATGCTGTGCTCGACCTCGCTGTCGGTGATCACGCAGTCCTTGCCGATCGCGGTGTACGGGCCGATGTACGCGCCCGACAGCGCCGCGCCCTTGGCGATGACGGCCGGGCCGCGCACCGTGGTGTTCTCCAGCCGCGCGCCGGGTTCGACGATGACGCGTCCTTCGACGGTGCTGTCGATCAGCTCGCCCTCGATGCGCGGTTCGATGACGTCGAGGATGAGGCGGTTGGCTTCGAGCATGTCGGCCAGGCGGCCGGTGTCCTTCCACCAGCCGACGACGACGTGCGGGTCGACGCGGCGGCCGGTGTCGACCAGCCACTGGATCGCGTCGGTGATCTCCAGCTCCCCTCGCGCCGAGGGCTTGATCGCGCGGGCGGCCTCGTGGATGAGCGGGGTGAACAGGTACACGCCGACGAGCGCGAGGTTCGACGGCGGGTCCTTGGGCTTCTCGACGAGCTTGACGACCTGGCCGGCGTCGTCGAGCGCGGCGATCCCGAAGCTCTGCGGGTCGTCGACCTCGGTCAGCAGGATCAGCGCATCGGGTGACCCTTCCTCGAACGCGGTGACGAGGTCGCGGATGCCGCCCTGCAGCAGGTTGTCGCCCAGATACATCACAAACGGCGAGTCACCCAGGAACGGCTCGGCGGTCAGCACCGCATGCGCGAGCCCCAACGGTTCGTCCTGCTCGATGTACGTAATCGCCACCCCGAACTGCGACCCGTCACCACACGCCTCACGGATCTCACCACCGGTCTCCGGCGCGATGATGATCCCCACCTCGGTGATCCCCGCATCGGCCATCGCCTCGATCCCGAAGAACAACACCGGCTTGTTCGCCACCGGCACCAACTGCTTCGCCGACGTGTGCGTGATCGGCCGCAACCGCGTGCCCTTCCCGCCGGACAGGATCAAGCCCTTCATCAGTACGTCCCTCCGAGCTTGCGGTGGTCCCACGTCGCGCGCTCGCGCTCGACGAACTCCAGGCCGACACGCTTCTCGGCCTGCTTGGCGACCATGGCCTCGACCTCGGGGGCGAGCTCACCGGTCCCGGGCGGGGCGTACCGCTGGAAGATCTCCAGGCCCAGCTCGAGGACCTTCGGCGTGTCGTGGTGGACGGTGACGTCGCACTTGAACATGACGCCGCGTAGCTGGGCGTACTCGCCGTCGCCGGCCTCGACCTGGATGGACGCGCGCGCGTCGCGCTCGAGGTTCTTGACCTTCTGGGACTTCGCGAACGTCCACGCCCACAGGCGGCCGTCGCGGACGACGTACCAGAGCGGCATGAGGTGCGGGAAGCCGTCACGCCCGTTCGTGGCGCAGATCATCACGCGCTCGGTGTCGAGGAACGCGCGGACCTCGCCCTCGTCCATCTTGATCTGATCGCGGCGGGAAGCCATGCGCCGCAGGCTATCCGGCGGCGCCCCCGAGACGTGCTGATGCGGTGGCGCCTGCAACGCGGAGTGCGGCGACGTAGCGCGCCTCGTTGCGGGCGAAGCGCGCGGTGGGCACGGGGATGGAGATCGCGGCCACCGGCCCGGCGGCGTCGTGGACGGCGGTGCCGACGGCGCTGATCCCCTCGGTGTGCTCTTCGCGGTCGAAGGCGATGCCGGTGCGGCGGATCTCGTCCAGCTCGGCCGCGAGGGCGGCGTCGCGCGGCACCAGCGCTGCGACCGCATCGTCGGGGAGCGCCGCGAGCAGCGCCTTCCCGTTGGCCGTGGTGTGCAGCGGGAACGCGACGCCGACGGCGGAGACCGCGCGCAGCCTGTGCTCGGCCGGGAGCTGGTCGACGAACCGCACGCTGGGACCGTCGAGGACCGACAGGTCGACCGTCTCGTCGACCTCGTCGCGCAGCTGCGCGAGGACAGGCCGCAGGTCGTGACGGAGCGCCCGCCGGGTCGCGGCCCCGAGGCGGACGAGCCCGCCACCCAGCCGGATCGCGCCGTCGGGAGCGGTCGTGACGAGCTCCTCCTCGGTGAGCGCGGCGACGAGGCGGTGGACGGTGGACTTCGGGAGGTCGACCGCGGCCGACAGCGCGGCGAGCGTCAGTCCCTCCGGCGCCGCCTCGAGCGCACGCAGGACCCGGCCGGCCCGGGCGATGGCCTGAATCCCTCCGCGTGGTGTGGTGTCTTGCATTGTGGAACTACCGTTCTGTATCGTGGAACACATGATGGCACACGGGTTCGACGGCACGCTGCTGCGGCGCGGCGATACCGGCTACGAGGACGCACGCCGCGCGACGATGTGGAACGCGTTCGTCCCCGACCGGTTCCCCGACGTCATCGTGCAGGCGGCGACCGAGGACGACGCGGTCCGTGCGGTCCGGCTCGCGCGCGACGAGGGGCTGCGGATCGGCGTGCGGTCCGGCGGTCACAGCTGGGCGGGCAACCACGTCCGCGACGGCGGGATGCTGCTCGACCTCTCCGCCCTGGACGACGTGACCGTCGACCCCGCCGCGATGCGCGCGACCGTGCAGCCGGGTCGCGAGGCGGCCGACCTCCTGCGCCGGCTCGCCGCGCACGACCTGTTCTTCCCGGGCGGGCACTGCGTCGGCGTGTGCGTCGGCGGCTACCTGTTGCAGGGCGGCTTCGGCTGGAACGGGCGGGTGCACGGGCCGGCGTGCATGAGCGTCGAGGCGATCGACGTGGTCACGGCCGCCGGCGAGCTCGTCCGGGCCGATCCGACGCAGCACGCCGATCTCTACTGGGCCGCGCGCGGTGCGGGCCCAGGCTTCTTCGGCGTGGTCACCCGCTTTCACGTGCGCGTGTATCCCAGGCCGAAGGTCGTCGCGAACGCGGTGTACCTGTACCCGCTCGACGTCCTCGACGAGGTCTTCACGTGGGCGGCGGAGATCGGGCCCCGCGTCGCCCGGACCATGGAGCTCATGTGCTTCCTGCACCGCGACGCCGACGGCGAAGCGGAGATCGCGGTCACCGGCCCGGTGCTCGCCGACAGCGACGAGGAGGCCGACGAGGTCCTCGCGATCCTCGAGACCTGCCCGGTCCGCGACCGCGCGAAGCTCGCGCTGCCGAACCTGCGGGTGACGATGGAGGACCTCTACGCCGGGTCGCACGCCGTGTACCCCGACGACCACCGCTACGCGGTCGACAACATGTGGACGCACGCACCGGTCGAGCAGCTGTTGCCCGGCCTGCGCGCGATCGCGGAGTCGCTGCCGGCGGCGCCGTCCCACGTCCTGTGGATGAACTGGGACCCCGCGGGCGGACCGCCGCGCGAGGACATGGCGTTCAGCGTGGAGGACACGACGTACATCGCGCTCTACGGCGTCTGGGACGATCGCGATCGCGACGAGGAGATGGTCGGCTGGGCGACGGACCACATGCGCGCGATGGCGCCTTTTGCCAGCGGCATCCAGCTGGCCGACGAGAACCTGGGCCGCCGCCCGGCGAAGTTCGTCTCGGACGAGCACCTGTCGCGGCTCGACGAGATTCGCGCGGTCTACGACCCTGACGGCAGGTTCCATCCGTGGATGGGGCGCCTGTGATGCTGGAGGAGCTGCTCGACCGGCCGCTGTCTCCGCCCGACCCCGCGGCATGGGCGGGCGCGACCGGCGCCGAGGCCGACCCCGCGGGCCTGCTGGGTCTGGACGAGATGGACCGTCTGCTCGATCCCGCGCCGCTGCCGGTGGAGACGGGGTGGTGGCGGCTGGCCGACGGCACGCAGCAGGTCGCGGCGCGCACCCCGATGCCGCGCGTGACGGGCGAGATGGTCGACTGGTGGTTCGACTGGCACCCGGACGAGACGATCCGCTACCAGGTCTGGCACCCGCCGGCGCACGTGGCGAACAGCGTGGAGCGGCCTGCGGTGCGTGGCGCCAAGCCGTTCTGGGGGACCGTCCACCACCCGGTGGAGGACGTCGGCACCGGGATGGTGCGCGCGCGGATCGCGTTCCTGCCGCCGAGCGCCTACGGCTTCACCGGCGACGCGCTGGACGACCCGCGGGTGGCGACGATCGTGGGCGGCTACGTCGGCGACGACACGCGCCGGTCGTGGCACTCGATCATGACCCACGTCTTCCTGCGGGACGGCGACGGGCTGGTGCTGCGCAGCCGGTTCTGGATGGGCGCGCGGATGCGGCCGATGCTGCCGGGGCCGCTGGCGGCGCCGGTGGCGTGGGTGGCGTCCCGCCCGGCGGTGCGGCGGCGGGCGCTCCCGCGGGATCTGGCGCCGGGGCTGGCGCGGCACTGTGTGGAGGAGTACGCGAACCTGGCGGCGTTGTTGCCGGAGCTGTATGCGGCGTACGCGGTGAGGTGACGCTTCGGCGGGGGGTGTGAGCATTACGCGTCGCCGCACGACGCGTAATGCTCACACCCCGCTGCAGACCTACCGCGCCACTGCCCGCAACCGCTCAACCGCGCTCAGCACGGCCTCACGCGCCTCAACCGGCTCGAGGACGACCGCATCGCCCGCCTCGGCCAGCACCTCGCGCACCAGCCAGTCCGTGCCCGCATACGGGAGCTCGACGACGATCGCCCCGTCGGCCAGCTCCTCGGCCACGCGGCGCTCCTCACGCGCCCAGCGGGCCCGTTCCGGGCTGATCCACACGCGCGCCATGCGCGACGTCGCGACCTCGCCGGTCCGCAGCCAGCCGTCGACGCCGGCGGCCGGGTCGACCTCGGGGCGCGGCTCGTAGGTGCGGTCCGTGGCCTCGGCCGACCGGATCCGGTCCAGCCGGAAGTGGCGGACGTCATCGCGCTCGGGGTCGAACGACGCGACGTACCAGCCGTCCCGTCCGTTCACGAGCGCGTACGGCTCGACCGTCCGGTGCGAGAACTCGTCCTCGTTGGGCTTGTAGTAGTCGATCTCCAGCAGGCGCCGGCCGGCGATCGCCTCGCTGATCACGCGGGCGATGCCCGAGTCGTCGCCCGTGCCCGACGCGACGTGCAGGCCGTGCTCGGTCGGGTCCTCCCCGAGCGCGGCGACGATCTTCTCGCGCGCGCTCGTGAGCGCGCCCTCGGGCAGGTGGTCGCCGATGAGGTCGATCGCCGCGATGAGCGCCTTGGCCTCCACCGGCAACAGCCGGGCGGGGCGGGCGAAGTTGTCGCTGTAGGGCTCGGGGTCGACCTCGATCGTCCCGTTGTCGTGCAGCTCGGCGTACAGGACGTACGA
This sequence comes from Actinomycetota bacterium, assembly GCA_005788585.1. The sequence goes on from SYBY01000246.1 coordinate 5,427, forward strand.
GCCGCCGCCGAAGTTCACGACGTTCAGCAGGTCGATGTCCTCGCGCAGCTCGGAGTCCGACAGCTGGAGACGCTCGCGCAGCTCGGCGGCGTCGAGCAGCTCGGCCTTGCGGCCCGACTCGATGAGGATCGACGCGAGCGTGACGAGCCGCGCGAAGCGCTCGGGCCGGATCGCGGCGTCGGCGCGACGCGCGCCGCCGCGGACGGGCTCGGGCTCCTCGTCCTCCTCGGACGGGCGCATCGGCACGGTGGCGGCGATCTCGAGGCCGCCGTCGCGGTGACGGTCGGTGAGCAGCTCGAGACGCTCGGAGACCTCGCGCTCCAGGTCGCCCGGCGAGACGACCCGGACGTGCTCGCCCATCCGCAGCACCCACGCGGCGAGCAGCCGCGCGTTGGCGTACGGCGTGGTGAAGATCACGGCGCCGTCGTCGCCCGGGCGCAGGGTCCCGTAGCGGCCGTAGTGGCGCTCGACCTGCCACGCGATGCGGTCGGAGACCCACAGCTCGGCCGTCGCCGTCTCCTCGCCGAGCTGCCACGGGGCGCGGGCGGCGTACTCTCGCGGATCGAAGTCGGCGGGGCGTTTGAAGTCGTGCTCGGCCTTCGTCGCGTAGGCCACCTTGCCGCGGATGCGCGACAGGCGGAACACGCGCATCGCGTCGCGCTCGTGCGCGCGGCCCACGAGGTAGAACTGGCCGTTCTGGAACAGCAGGGCGAACGGGTCGACCTTGCGCGGCTCGGTCTCGTCGCGCTCCATCGTGTAGTAGTCGAAC
>SYBY01000247.1 GCA_005788585.1 Actinomycetota bacterium
GCTCGCAGGCAACGTCGGCATCGAGCAGGCCGCCAAGGCGGCGGGCGTCGACATCGAGGTCCCGTTCACGCAGGGCCGCGTCGACGCGTCGCTCGAGCAGACCGACGTCGAGTCGTTCGAGGCGCTCGAGCCCGCCGCGGACGGGTTCCGCAACTGGATCCGTGCGGACCACCCGCTGCCGGCCGAGTACCTGCTCATCGACCGGGCGAACCTGCTCACGCTCACCGCCCCGGAGATGACCGTCCTCGTCGGCGGCCTGCGCGTCCTGGGCGCGAACCAGGGCGGGTCGAAGGTCGGCGTCCTGACTGACACGCCGGGCACGCTCACGAACGACTTCTTCGTGAACCTGCTCGACCTCGGAACCACGTGGGTGCCGACGTCCCCGTCGGCGGACGCGTTCGAGTCCAGCGACGGCAAGTGGACCGGCAGCCGCGTCGACCTGCTGTTCGGCTCGAACTCCGAGCTGCGCGCGCTGGCCGAGGTCTACGCCAGCGATGACGCGAAGGAGAAGTTCGTCGCGGACTTCGTCGCCGCGTGGGTCAAGGTCATGGACGCGGACCGCTTCGACGTCGCCTGATCGTCGGAGCGCCGGGGCCGGTCGCGCACGCGGCCGGCCCCGACGCCCCACCTGCGGTCAGGCGCGCACGGCGATCGAGTGCACGTCGGCGGGCGGGATGGGGTGGTTGCCCCGGAACACGTCGACCGGGTCGTACAGCGCCTTGACGAGGCGCAGGCGCGCCCAGGTGTCCTCGTCGAAGAACCCACGCGCGTCGGTCTGCGCCTCGACGAAGTTCGGGTAGTCCCCGGCCTTGTAGGGCGCCACCGCGCGGCTCACCGCGTCGAGCTCCGCCTGGACCGTCAGGGCCGACTCCTCGTCCTGCGGGACCCCGAGGGAGAACATGACGATCTCGCCGGGCAGCGTCGCCCGGGCACCTGCGCCCGGCTCGCGACGCGCGAGCGCCCCGCCCATGTGCCGCAGCTCGACCATCGTCAGCGTCGACGCCGACTCGGACCCCGCCGCGGCGACCAGCGCCTCGACGCCGGTGTCCGGCAGCTCGTCGAGCAGCGCCGTCGCACTGAGGTAGGGCAGCGGATCGTTCGGGTCCATGGCCATGTCGCCGAGGACGTCGGGCGGCGCCGTCGCGAACGTATCGACGACAGGACCGAGTGCGCGCACCGGCGAGAGCAGCGCACGGCCTTCCTCCTCCCCGCCGAGGAACGCGCCGAAGACGAGCGTGAAGGCCTGGCCGCGCAGCTCGTCGGGGAGGTCGGGGATGTCCGGGAACCGCATGAGCTTGATCCAGGTCATCATCTCGTCGGGGAGATCGGGCAGCAGCGCGGTCCAGGCGCGAAGGACCGCATCAGCGCGATCGAGTCCGAAGAACAGGACCCCGGCGTACAGCTCCGCGACCGGGTAGACGGCGAACTCGATCGCCGTCACGACGCCGAAGTTCCCGTTGCCCCCGCGCAGCGCCCAGAACAGCTCCGGCTCGTGGTCGGCGCCGACGCGCGCGAGGCGGCCATCGGCGGTGACCAGCTCGATCGCGGTGACGCTGTTGGCCTGCAGCCCGTACTTGCGCGCGAGCCAGCCCATCCCGCCGCCGAGTGAATAGCCGGCCACGCCGACATCAGGTGACGACCCGTGCAGTGCGGCGAGGCCGTGCTCGGCCAGGAGCGGCGCCACGCGCTCCCATTTCACCCCCGCCCCGACGCGCACGCGCTGCGCTCCAGGATCCACGGACACTTCCTGCAGCTCACGGACGTCGACGAGCAGGCTGCCCTCGAGCGTTCCGTGCGGCTTGGCGTTGTGGCCCGTGGCCTGCGCCGCGACCCGCAGGCCCCGCTCGCGCGCGTAGGCGACGGCGGCAATGACGTCGTCGGCGTCACGGGGAAGGGCGATGGCCTCCGGACGCAGGTCGGCGGTGACGTTGAACGGCTGCCGGACGGCGTCCCAGTCGGCGTCTGCCGGCGTGACGAGGCGCCCCTGCATCTGGGTCGCGAGCTCGGTGTGGGGTGCGGTGGAAAGCATCGTCAGCTCCTTTTCGCTGAACGCGGTGTTTAGTGAACGGCGACACGGTATCATCGCTATACGCCATGTCAACCCAAACGCGGAAGTACGAACTGCGCGCACGCGCCGACCGCCAGCGCCAGACCCGCGACCGGATCGCGGCAGCGGCCGCCGAGCTCCATGAGGAGCAGGGTGTGGAGCGCACGACGGTCGCGGAGATCGCGCGGCGTGCCGGGGTCACCCGGGTGACCGTCTACAGCCATTTCGCAGACCTCAGCGAGCTCATCCCCGCCTGCTCCGCGCACTACATGGCCCAGCACCCGCTGCCCGACCTGGAGGACGCACTCGCCGTCGCCGACCCGCACGAGCGCCTGGAGATCGTGCTCGACCGGCTCTACGGGTGGTACCGCGAGACCGAGCCGATGTTCGGCCGGCTGTTCGCCGAGCGCACCCTCATCCCCGAGCTCGACGCCTTCATGGGCCGGGAGATCGACCGGCTGCAGGAGGACCTCGCGGATGATCTGGCCGCGGCGTTCCGTCAACGGGGACGCGCGGCGGCGGCGCTGCGCGCGCTGATCCGCGTGGCGCTCGACTTCCCCACGTGGAGGCGGCTCAGCGGCGAGGGAATGGCAGACGACGCGGCGGCGGCGCTCATGGCGGCCGCCGCGGCACCGCGCCTGCAGACTGCCTGAGCCGTGAGCGGGCCGGCGGGCCGTGCGACGGGCGCCGTCACTCGTCGAGCAGTGCGAGCAGCTTCAGCACCGTCGCCCAGCTGCGGATCGTCATCCGCTCGTACTCGGGGGTGCCGATGATCTTGCCCATCCGACTCTTGGTCCGTTCCGCGGACAGCCGGCGGAAGTAGATGACGCCTGTCCCGGGCCAGGCCTCGTCGACGCCTTCGCGCAGCTGGACCACGCCCATCGCCTGCTTGCTCGTCAGCGGCGCCTTGAGGAAGACCGCGTCGCTGTGATGCTTGTCGGGCTCGGATCCGAAGCCCTCCGGCGCCTTCGCGACGACGCGGCGGAACTGCTGCTCGGAGCGGACGACCACGACGACGGGGAACCCGAGCGCGCGTTCCAGCGTGGCCTCGACGTGGTCCTCGATCCCGGCGGCCGGTCGGTCGCTCTCGAGGATGACGTTGCCTGACTGGATGTAGGTGCGCACGCGCTCGTAGCCCGCGTCCTCCAGCATCGCGCGCAGGTCCGCCATCGGGACCTTCCGCTTGCCGCCGACGTTGATCCCGCGCAGGAGCACGACGTACTGCGTCCGAGCCATGCGGTGACCGTACCCACAGGGGCGACGCCGCCACCAGAACGACGAAAGCCCCCTGGCGAGAGGGGGCTTCCGGGCTGGTTCCATGCCGGCGAACCGTCATGAAACCAATAGCGGGGGCGGGATTCGAACCCGCGACCTTCGGGTTATGAGCCCGAC
>SYBY01000248.1 GCA_005788585.1 Actinomycetota bacterium
CGCCGGACGTGACGGACGAGTCGGCGCTCGGCGCGCCGTTGGCGGGCGCCGCGCCGGTGCTCAGCGGGGTGCTCCCGGTGGCGGCCGCGCTCACGGCCGGAGCCGCCGGTGTGTCCGGCGCGGGTGCGGCGGGCGCCGCCGGTGCGGGAGCGACGACGGGGGCGGTGGGCGGCGTCGGGGCCGTCACGACCGGGGGAGCGTCGCCGATCTGCAGACCGCAGTTCGCGCAGAAGTTGGCGTCGCTGGCGGTGAGGCCCCCGCAGCGCGGGCAGCTGGCGATGCCCGCCTCCCGCAGCTCGATGATCGGGCGGCGGTCGCCGAGTGTGGTCTCCAGCGCACGCATCTCGCGGTCGACGAGCGTGAGCGTCTGGAGCTTCGCTTCGACGAGGTCGAACCGCTGACGCCGGAACCGGCGGAGGTCGAAGACGAGGCCACCGAGGTCGCGCAGGCCCAGCTCGTGGGCCCGGCGCAGGTACCGCAGGCGCCGGCGCATGCGACCGCGCTCGCGGAAGCCGGGACGCGCGGGCGCTTCCGGATCGACCCCCGCGGGGGCGGCGGTCGCCGCTGCGGGCTCCTGCGGCGCGGCCGGCGTCTCAGGGGGCGTGACGGCGCCCGACGCGGTCGTGTGGGCGATCGTGGGCACGTCGTCCGGCGTGAGGCCGGCAGGGGCCTCCGACGACCCGAAGAGGGACGGAGGCGGGGCCTCTGCGCTGCCGCCGGCCGGTGCCGTCTGGGGGTCCGTGGGCGACGGACCATCCGGATCGGAGTGGCTGGCGCTGCGCCGGCCGAGGATGCGCTGCTTGAGACCGGTCATGACATCGGGCGCGGGTGATCGCTCCCCCTCGCCACAGCGCCCGAGTATATCCGCGGGCCGCGGCGGCCAATCCCCCGCCCTGCGCAGAACCTCCGCAGTTGCAGCACAGAAACGGCACGGTCGCGCGGTTTCCCCGTCGCAGGATCGTCAGCAGGCTCGGTCACGTTGCTGAAACCCACACGGAGGTTCTCCGATGCTGTACCGACTGATGGGCCGTGGACACGCGGCAATGCTGCGCCTGCGTGACGAGACCGGCCAGGGGACGATCGAGTACGTCGGCCTGATGGTGCTCATGGCGACGGTGCTGACGGGACTCGTCGCGGTCGCCAAGCCCGCCGGCAACGATCTGCCGAAGACGATCGTCGCGGAGATCAAGCAGCAGATCGAAGCTGTCGGCGGGGGGAAGAAGTAGGAGCCGGCCGGGCGGCCGGGATCGCGTCTGCCACCATGGCCTCGCCGTGTCACCTCGCGATCCCGACCGCCCCGTCGCCGTCTTCGACTCCGGCGTGGGCGGCCTCACCGTCCTGCACGAGCTGCTCGTGCGGCTGCCCCAGGAGGACTACCTCTACCTGGGCGACACCGCGCGCTTCCCGTACGGCGACAAGACCCCCGCGCAGCTGCGGGCCTTCGCGCTCCAGATCGCCGACGGGCTCCTCGAGCGTGACGCCAAGCTCCTCGTGGTCGCGTGCAACTCCGCCACGGCGGCGGCGCTCCCGGCGCTGCGCGCGCACGTCGCCGAGGTCGCGCCGCACGTCGACGTCCTCGGGGTGGTGGGCAACGAGTCGCGCCTGGCGGTTGCGGGCTCGGCGACCGGTCGCATCGGCCTGCTCGCCACAGTCGCGACCGTCGGCAGCGGCGCGTACGAGCGCGCAGTGGCCGAGATCGATCCCGGGGCCCGGCTCACGAGCGTCGCCTGCCCGGACCTGGCGTCGCACATCCAGGACGGCGCGATCGTGACCGAGGAGATGCTCACCACCGTCCGCGGGTACTGCGCGCCGCTGCGTGAGGCCGGTGTCGACACGGTGATCCTGGGCTGCACGCACTACCCGCTCGTCGCGCCGATGCTCCAGCGCACGCTCGGCCCGGGCATCCGGCTGATCAGCTCGGGCGAGGCGATGGCGGCCAGTGTCGCCGACGCGCTCGCCGCCCGCGGCATCGGCCGCCCGGCCGGCGGACCCGAGGGGACCTACCGCTTCCTCGCCACCGGCGACCCCGAGACCTTCCGCGCGCAGGGCACCCGCTTCCTGCAGCTGCCCATCGGCACCGTTGAGCACGTTCCGCTGACCCTGCAGGTCGAGGCGACGGCATGACCGCGCCCGCACGCAGCGGCGGCCGCGCGCCCGCCGATCCCCGGCCGATCACGATCGAGCCCGGCTTCGTGCCGAGCGCGGCCGGATCGGTGCTCATGAGCCAGGGGGAGACGCGGGTCATCTGCACCGCGTCGGTCCAGGAGTCCGTGCCCAAGTGGATGGCTGGGCGAGGCACGGGCTGGGTCACCGCCGAGTACGCGATGCTGCCCGCGTCGACGGGCAACCGCAAGGCCCGCGACATCTCCACCGGCAGGCAGGACGGCCGCGGCGTCGAGATCCAGCGCCTCATCGGCCGGTCGCTGCGTGGGGTCGTCGACTTCGCCGCGCTCGGCGAGCGCACGGTCTATCTCGACTGCGACGTCCTGACCGCCGACGGCGGCACGCGGTGCGCGTCGATCACCGGGGCGTACGTCGCCCTGGAGCTCGCCTGCCGGGCCCTGGTCGCCGACGGCCGGCTCGACCGCGTCCCGCTCACCGGCGCTGTCGCCGCGATCTCGTGTGGCGTGGTCGACGGCGTGCCGCTCTGCGACCTCGACTACGCCGAGGACTCGCGCGCCGAGGTCGACGCGAACGTCGTGATGACGGGAGACGGCGCGCTCATCGAAGTCCAGGCGACGGCCGAGCGCACCCCGCTGTCCCGCGCGCACCTCGACGAGCTGCTCGAGCTGGCCGCGGGCGGGATCACCCGGCTGCGCGCGGCCCAGCGGAGCGCCGTATGACTCGCGCTGCGCGCTCGCATACGGCCGGGAGTGTTCGCTGCGCTCACACGTCCCAGCAGGCAGCCGTATGACTCGCGCTGCGCGCTCGCATACGGCGGATCGCATGAGGTTCGTGCTCGCCACGCGCAACGCGCACAAGGCCGAGGAGTTTGCGGACATGCTCGCGCCGCACGGCGTCGACCCGCTGCCCGACGACGTCGTCCTGCCACCGGAGGACGGCGAGACCTTCGCGGAGAACGCGCTGGGCAAGGCGCGCGCGGCCGCGCAGGCGACGGGCCGTGTCGCCATCGCCGACGACTCCGGGATCGCGTCTGCGGCGCTCGGAGGACGTCCCGGTGTGCGGTCGGCCCGCTTCGCCGGCGAGGACGCCACCGACGCCGAGAACCTGGCGAAGCTCCTCGCCGAGGCGCCGGCGGGCAGCGCGCTGGCGTACGTCTGCGCCCTCGCCTACGTCGACCCCGCCGCTGGCACCGAGCACGTCGTCGAAGGGCGCTGCACCGGCACACTGGCCGCCGAGCCCCGGGGGGACGGGGGCTTCGGCTACGACCCCGCGTTCCTGCCCGATGACCGCGACGACGGGCGGACGATGGCCGAGATCACGGCCGCCGAGAAGGCGGCCATCAGCCACCGCGGACGGGCCGCCCGGGCGCTGCTGGCGTGGCTCAACGGCGCAGGTTGATCGCCGCGCTGGCGCCCACGGCGAGCGCGAGCGCCGCGTACCCGTAGTACTCGGAGATGAGCAGCAGCGCCGCCGTGATCACGGCGGCGCCGACGGTCGAGATCCAGGCGATGCGTCCGAGGTCCACGCGCACATCCTGCCGCATCCGCCCGCGGTGGTAGCGTCGCGCCTCAATGACGAGCTTCGCCGACCGCCTGGCCGAGCGCGTTGCGGCCCGATCCAGCCAGATCGTGCTCGGGCTGGATCCCGACCCGACGAAGCTGTGGCCGAGCGCCCTCGAGGCGGCTCCCGACGGCGGGGCGCCCGCCGAGCGTGCCGCAACCGCCGTCGCCGCCCACTGCACCGCGGTGATTGACGCCGCGGGTGAGGCGTGCGTGGCGGTCAAGCCCCAGCTGGCGTGCTTCGAGCGCCTCGGTGCGCTCGGGTGGGCCGCGTTGGAGACCGTCACGCGTCATGCCCACGCCGCCGGCCTGCTCGTCATCGCCGATGGGAAGCGCGGGGACATCGACGTCACGGCCCGCGCGTACGGGCAGGCGCTGTTCGGGCCGGTCGAGACGCCGTTCGGGCAGCTTCCGGGCCTGCAGGCCGACGCGATCACCGCCAACCCGCTCATGGGCCGCGACACGCTCGAACCCCTGATCGCCGCCGGCCGGGCGTCCGCGGGCGGCGTGTTCGTCCTGGTGCGCACCTCGAACCCCGGGGCGCGCGACGTCGAGGACGTCCGCACGAGCGACGGTGCGCCCCTGTGGGAGCGCCTCGCCGAGATCGTCGCCGACGAGGGACTGCTCGGGGAGCACGGCCTGGCCGATGTCGGCGCGGTGTGCGGCGCCACCCAGCCCGAGCACCTCGAGCGCCTGCGCGAGCTGATGCCGCGCGCGCCGTTCCTCCTCCCCGGTGTCGGCGCCCAGGGCGGGCGGGTCGAGGACCTCCTGCCGGCCTTCGCGCCGGGGCCCGCGGGCGGCCTGATCGCGGCGTCGCGGTCGATCGCCGCGGCCCACGAGCAGACGGGGGAGGACCCCGCGTCCGCCGCTCGCGCCGCCGCCGAGTCGCTGCGTGCCGCCGCATGGGCGCTCGTGTGACGCTGCCGGCGCCCGCCACCCATCCGGCCGGGCAGACGCCGCGCCCCGTATCCTCCCGCGGCGATGCCCACCTCACTATCCAGCCGCCTGCTCGCGCCCCTGGCCCTCGTGGCCTGCGTGATCGCCGTGGGCATCGTGGCGATGAGCTCCCTCGGCGACGACGGGTCGAGCCAGCCGGCGTCCGCGACGCGGGCCGAGACCGGAACCTCGACGGCGAAGCGCACGTCGACGACGGCCCGCAGCACCTACACCGTGAAGTCGGGCGACAGCCTGTCGCTCATCGCGGAGAAGACCGGCGTAGACGTCGAGGTGATCGTCCGCCTGAACCCGGGCGTCGACCCGCAGAGTCTGCGTACCGGGCAGAAGCTGAAGCTCAGGGGTTCATGAGTCGCGTTCGCCGCGTGTTCGCGGCGACCCTGGTCCTGGCCATCGCGCCGGCGGCCGGCGCCTTGGCGCAGAGCGACCCGCCCGGCATCAGCGCGCGCGCCGCGATCGTGATGGAGGTCTCGACGGGCGACGTCGCGTACGAGCGGCGGGCGACCGAGCGCCGCCAGATCGCGTCGACGACGAAGATGATGACGGCGCTCGTGTCGCGGTCCGAGCTGCGGCTCGGGCAGACGCTGCGCGCCGCGCCCTACGCGGCGCTCCCGATCGAGTCGAAGATCGACCTGCGGACCGGCGAGCCCATGAAGGTCTCCGACCTGCTGCGCGGGCTCATGCTCGCCAGCGGCAACGACGCGGCGGTCACCCTCGCCGTCGGCGCGTCGGGCTCACGCTCGGCGTTCGTCCGCGCGATGAACGCGCGGGCGCGTGAACTCGGCCTGGAGAACACCCGCTTCGCCAATCCCATCGGCCTGGACGACGAGAGCAACTACTCCACGGCCGAGGACCTCGCGAAGCTTGCGATCGCCGTCCGGCGGGACGAGTTCCTGCGCCAAATCATCGCGCTGCCGCGCGCCCGCCTGCAGACGGGTGACCGGCCGCGGACCGTCATCAACCGCAACACGCTCGTGCGCGAGGGCGTCGCCAACGGCGTGAAGACCGGACGGACCCAGCGCGCTGGCTACGTCCTCGTGGGCTCCAAGACGCGCAACGGCATCACCGTCGTCAGCGCCGTGCTGGGCGAGCCCAGCGAGGCTGCGCGCGACGCGGACTCGCGGGCGCTGCTGACCTGGGCGCTGGGCCAGTACTCGCGGGAGCGGGTGCTGGACCGCGGTGAGGTCGTCGCGACCGTGCCGATCCGCTACCGGGACACCGAGGTCGGCGTGCTGCCGACCCGCGAGGTCAGCCGGATCGTGCCCGAGGGCGAGGGACTCGAGGTCCGCGTGACGGGCGTCCCCGCAGAGGTCGACGGACCGCTGCCCGCCGGGTCTCCGGCCGGACTGGCGGTCGTGTCGCAGGGCGACCGCGAGATCGCCCGCGTGCAGCTCGTGACCGCCGCCGCCGTCCCGGAAGCGGGGCTGTGGTTGAAGTTCCGTGACTGGATCGAAGGTCGCTGGTGGATTGTCGGCGTCCTGATCGTCCTGGCGGTCGGTACGCTTGTCGCGCTGGCACTGCGCCGCCGTTCGGCGCAGCGACGTCGACAGGAGGCCGAGCGCCGCCGCGAGTCTCGCGACCAGGCGCGTGCCGCCCTCGAGGAGCAGAGCCCGGTCGCATGATCATCACCGTCACGCTCAACGCGGCCATCGACAAGTCGCTCTCGGTGCCGAACTTCCGCCTCGGACGGCGCCATCGCACGGTCGAGCAGACGACGCTCGCGGGCGGCAAGGGCGTCAACGTCGCCCGGACCCTGAAGACGCTCGGCCAGCCGGTCATCGCCACGGGGTTCGCTGGCGGCGCGACCGGCACCAGAATCGTCGAGCAGCTCACGAGCGAGTCCATCCTCAACGACTTCGTCCGCATCCGCGAGGAGTCGCGCACGAACACCGCGGTCCACGATCCGACGAACGGCCAGCAGACCGAGATCAACGAGCGCGGACCGCGGGTCACCGAGAGCGAGGTCGAGCTCTTCCGGGACAAGCTCCTGTACCTCGCGCGGGGCGCCGACATCGTCGTCTTCGCGGGGTCGCTGCCGCCCGGCATCGATCCCGATCTCTACGCCGATCTCATCCGTGAGCTGCGGCGCATGGACCTCGTGACGATCGTGGACACCGACGGCGAGCCGCTGCGCCACGCGGTGCGCTCGGAGCCCACCGTGGTCTCGCCGAACGTCCTGGAGGCCGAGGAGCTCGTCGGCCACGAGTTCAACGACGACGAGGACCGCACGATCGCCGTCCACGAGATGCGCCAGCTCGGCGCCCGTGAGGCGATCATGACCGTCCCGGACGGCTGTTTCGCGTTCGTGGAGGAGGACGGGGAGCCCGGGCTCATGCGCGTGCGCATCGAGCCCCGCGAGCCGGTGGCTGCGGTCGGCGCGGGCGACGCGTTCCTCGCCGGGTACGTCGCCGCTCGCTACGGCGGCCGGACGGCGTCCGAGTGCCTGAGCTTCGGCGTCGCGTGCGGCGCCGAGTCCACGCAGCGCCTCGGCGCCGGTCTCATCGACCCGCACAAGGTCGAGCGGCTGCTGCCCGAGGTCGACGTCGAGCGGCTCGAGCTCGAGGCCGAGGTCTCGTAGGCCAGCGGCCCGCCCGCGGGCAGGCGCAGGCCCGCCCGGGACCGGTGTCTCAAGGCCGGTCCCGGGCGGGGCTCGTCGCCCCCCAGGGGTGGTGTCAGCCGGCCGCGGAGGACAGGCTGTCGATGACGCTCTGCGGGATCTGCGCACCGCGCTCGCGCTGCGGGTAGCGGCCGACCGGGACGCGCGCCACCTCGGAACCCGTCGCGTAGTCGAGGACCGACACGGTGCCGTCCTTGCTGTTCGTCACGAAGCAGTGGTTGCCGGTGGGGCCGGTCTGCGCCCAGTAGGGCTGATCGCCGACTGGGGTGACGGCCTGCACGGTGAGCGACGAGCGCTCCACGATGGCCACGTAGTCGTCGATCGTGCCGGCGGCGCAGATCTTCGACTCGTCCGCGCTGATGCCCATCCCGTGGTGCGCGGAGTTCTGCGGGTACTGGTCGAAGCGGTACTTCGCGCCGCTCTCGCTGGCGGGCAGGTCGAGCCGGCGCAGCACCTTGCCCTCGTCGAGGTCGTACTCGATGAAGCCGCGCTGGTAGGAGAGCTGCGCGTACATGCGGGTGAAGTCGTCGGCGAACACCGCGGGCCGGACGCCGTCCTTGAAGGGGTAGACGCGCACGACCTTGTTCTCCTGGAGGTCGTACTTCGTCACGCGGCGTGCGCCCTTGTACCGCTCGAGCGACTTGGGCAGCGAGGTGATGCCGATGCTCGCGTTGTAGAGGTACCGGCCGTCGGGCGTGATGTCGTTGCCGTGGACGTACGTGCCGCCGCCGAAGCTCGTCAGCTTCTGTCCCGTGCCGGTGTCGAGGAGGACGACGCGGCCTGCGGTCGTCGCAGAGACTGCGAGCTTCGACCCGTCGGGCGTGATTGCCATGTGGTCGGAGCGGAAGCCCGGCATCTTCGTGCGCCACAGCATCTTGCCCGTGGTCAGGTCGAAGGCGACGGTGTCGGCCAGTGCGGACCGTGAGACGTACAGCTTCGTGCCGTCGGGGGACGCGGCGAGGTCGTCGACGAAGCGATCGTTGCCCAGGACCCCGCGGGTGACGAAGAACCCGGCGAGCTCGATCGGGTTCATCTTGCGGAACCGCTCACCACGGTCACGGGTGACGTGGAAGGACCCGAGGTTCGCGAACGTGGTCGCGTCGATGAAGCTCACGGTGCCGGCGCCGGCGTTGCCGACGAGCATGACGTCGCGCATCGGCTCGGCGTTGGCGGCGGGGGTGGAGGTGGCGATGAGGCCGGCGGCGCATGCGCACGCGGCGAGGAGCCTGCGGGTGGACATGCCGGGAACGTATGTGAACGTTGTCGTTCAGTCAAGTTGACTGAACGACAACGTTCATTGTGGGCGGTGACGAAGCGCTACGCGGCGACGGGGGACGCCGCGGGCGCGCCGACGGCGACGTGCACCTCGCCCGCGCGCACGTCGACGGCGTACGTCCCGATGCGGTCCTCGCCCGGTCCCTCACCGGTCCGCAGGTCGAACGAGCGGTCGTGCAACGGGCACGTCACCGCGTGATCGCAGACGATCCCGTCGGCGAGCGGGCCGCCCTTGTGGGGGCAGGCGGCATCGACGGCGTACCAGCCGGTGTCCGTGCGGAAGAGCGCGATGCGCCGCCCCTCGATCGTGATGTTCCGGCCCTCGCCGGGCGGGACGTCGTCTTCGCGGCAGGCGAAGGTCATCGGCGGGCCTCCTCGGGCGGGCCGACGACGACCGGGGTGGGCGGGCCGTCGTCTTCTGATTGCTGGTCCAGGTCGGTGAACTGGCGCGGGTGGTACGGGTCGTCACGCTCGAGCCACGGGTCGGTGGTCGCGGCCTTCGCCAGGCGGAAGCGCTCGCGCAGCGCGGCGCCGATCTGCTCGTCGGTGACGATCCGCTTGATCTCGTCGAGGCCGATGCGCGGCACGAAGTCGTACGTGCGCTCCTTGTAGTCCGCGTTCTCGCGGTAGTACTGCAGGAAGGTGGTGGAGAGGCGCATCGCCTGGGCCTTGGTCTCGACGGTGTCGAGGATGTCGGCCTCGCGCACGCTCGCGCCCGCCGCGCCGCCGATCCGCACCTGCCAGCCGCCCTCGACGGCGACGATGCCGATGTCCTTGATCGTCGCCTCCGCACAGTTGCGCGGGCACCCCGACACGCCGGCCTTGACCTTCGCCGGGGTGTGCAGGCCCTCCCAGGCCTTCTCGATCTCGACGCCGAAGCCCATGGAGTCGCCCAGGCCGAAGCGGCAGTGCTGCTCGCCGACGCACGTCTTGACGGTGCGGACGGCCTTCGCGTAGGCGAAGCCCGACGGCATGTCGAGGTCGCGCCAGACCTTCGGGAGGTCCTCCTTGGAGACGCCCAGCAGGTCGATCCGCTGGCCGCCGGTCACCTTGACGAGCGGGATCTCGTACTTCTCGGCGACGTCGGCGATGCGGCGCAGCTCACTCGGGGTCGTCACCCCGCCGCGCATCTTCGGGACCACGCTGAACGTGCCGGCCTTCTGGATGTTCGCGTGGACGCGGTCGTTGATGTAGCGCGCGTGGCGCTCCTCGCGGTGGCGGTTGTCGTTGACCTCGCTGACGAGGTACGCGAGGGCCGGCTTGCACGCGCCGCAGTCGCGCCCGGTGCCGCAGCACTGCGAGACCTCGCTGACGGACTGCAGGCCCTGCGTGCGGATCTGGTCGGCCAGCTCCTCGCGGGTCTGCTTGCGGCAGGCGCAGAGGTAGGCGGGCTCGTCGTTCAGGCCGCCGGTCGCCATGGCGACGATGTCGATGACCGCGGGCTTGCACGACCCGCAGCCGGTGCCGGCGCGGGTGCGGGACATGACCTCGCGCGGCGTGGTGCAGCCGTCGACCTCGACCGCGGCGACGAGGTCCCCCTTGCAGACGCCGTTGCAGTTGCAGATCTGCGCCTCGTCCGGGAGGTCGGCCGGGCCGGCGGCAGAGGCGGCGGCGAGCGCGTCGAGGGGGTCGGTGACCTCCTCGGCCGCGCGCACCGCCGCCATCAGCGCTTCGGCGCCGCGCACGTCCCCGAGGAGGATGGCGCCGACCGCTCGCCCATCACGGACGCTCAGCTTGCGGTAGGTCCTCGACGCGGCGTCGCTGACG
>SYBY01000249.1 GCA_005788585.1 Actinomycetota bacterium
GGCGGCGGGATGGACGGCGTGGCCCGGCGCCGGGGCGGGGTGCTCGAGCGGCTCCTGCACATCGGTGAGGCGCCGGTCATCGTGCGGGCGGCCCAGCCGGCGGGCGGGGACGTCGTCCTCGGGGCCTGGGCCGACGACCGCGACGCCGCGCGGGAGGCCGTCGCGCGGACGCGCCGCGCGCTCGGGCTCGACGACGACCTCGCGCCCTTCGTGGAGCGGTTTCGCTGGGACCCGCTGATCGGCTCGTCGGTCCGCCGCCGGCCGTACCTGCGCGTGCGCGGGCGTCCCGTCGCCTTCGAGGCGCTGGCCTGGGCGATCTGCGAGCAGCTCATCGAGTTCACGCGGGCGACGGCGATCGAGCGCCGCATCGTCTGGCGCCTGGGCAGGCATGACGCCCCGACCGGTCTGCGCGACCTCCCGTCGGCCGCGACCCTCGCCGGGACCGCTCCCGCGCAGCTCTGCGCGTTCGGGTTGGCCGAGAAGCGCGCGCTCGCGCTCACCCGCTGCGCCCGTGAGGTGGCCAGCGGCCGGGTCGACCTCGACGATGCCGACCACGAGGCCGGCTGGGCCCGGTTGCGCCGGATCCCGGAGATCGGCCAGTGGACGATCGACATGCTCGCCTCGCAGGGCCAGGGCCGCCTGGACTGCTTCCCGGCGGGCGACCTGGGCTTCCTCAAGCTCGTCGGGCGGCTCCGCAGCGGCGGCGATCCCGACGCCTACGCGACCGAGGACGAGGTCCGTGAGCTCTTCGCGCCCTACGGGGCGTGGGCGGGCCTCGCCGCCACCCACGCCCTCGGCCTGGCCACGTCCGTCGATCAGGGGGCGGCTTCGCCCTCGCCGAGGCCCTCGCCCGGCAGGAACTCGTTGGTGAACGCCCGTGCGCCCGGGGTCGTCGAGCCGATGAGCTCCTCGTCGACCATCCAGGTCGTGTAGTCCGCCCACTCCTTCGGGTCCATGTAGCCGAACGGCCGGTCCTCGTCCTCGGGGAAGAAGACCGGCAGGGTCGCGTCGACGACGGCGGTCTGCAGCCCGCGCTGCAGGTCGGGGTTGGCCTCGAGCAGCGGGTCGATGCCCTGCGCCGGGTCCTCCCTCAGCGCCTGGTGACCTGCGGCCAGCGCCTGCATGAAGCGGCGGAGCATCGGGCCCTCGTTGCGCACCGTCTCGGCGCGGGCGACGACGATCAGCTCGTTGTACGTCGGGACGCCCAGGTCCTCCATGCGGAGGATCGTCGGGTTGCGGTTGCGGCGCTCGAGCTCGACGCCCTCGTAGTTCCAGAACGACCCGAGCGTGGCGTCGACGCGGCCCGACAGCATCGCGGGCGTCAGGTTGAAGCCGACGTTGATCTCGCGCACCGACGACTCCGGGACGTTCGCCTCACGCAGGATCGTCTTCAGGTACGCGCTCTGGTACGGGATCCCGGCGGTGCCGACGCGGGCGTTGCGCAGGTCCTCGGGCTTCTTGATGGCGTCCTTGCCGATGGAGATGAGCGACGTCAGCGGCTTCTGGACGAGCGCCCCGACCGCCTGGAGCTCCTGGCCCTTGTCGCGCGCGAGGAGCAGCTCGGGCTCATACGAGATGACGAGGTCGGCGCGGCCGGCGGCCAGCAGCTTCAGCGGCGCCGACGGGTCGGAGGGGGTACGGGGGGTGACGCGCAGGCCCGCGCGCTCGAAGTCGCCGTTGCCGATGGCGGCGTAGATGCCGGCGTGGTCGGCGTTGGGGAAGTAGTCCAGGACGAGGTCGATCTCCTGCGTCGAGGCGGTGCGGCCCTCCTCTTCGGACTTCTCGCCGCAGCCGGTGGCGACGAGGGCGGCGCAGACCAGGAGCGCGGCGGTGACGGGACGTGGGATCACGAGTGGCCTCTCGGGGTTGGGGAACGGGTGGCTCTCAGGCGCCGCTCGGCGATCGCGAGCAGGGCGACGAGCGAGATGGCAAAGGTGGCGAGCACGACGACGGCGGCCCAGGCGCGCGCCGTCTCCAGCTGGGGGATGGACTGCAGGATCATGTGGCCGAGGCCGGCCTCCGAGCCGGCGTACTCGGCGAACACCGCGCCCATCACGGCGACGGCGACGGCGATCTTCGCGCCCGACACGGCGGCGGGGACGGCGGCGGGCAGTTCGGCGAAGCGCAGGCGCTGCCAGCGCGTGGCGTCCATCGAGCGCAGGACCCGCAGGAGCTCGCCGTCGGTGGAGGACAGCGCGCCGAGCGTGACCACGACGATGGGGAAGAAGGCGACGAGCGCGACGATCACGACCTTGGGACCCAGGTCGTACCCGAACCACACCACCAGCAGTGGGGCGATCACGGGGATCGGCAGGGCGACGGAGGCCACGAGCAGCGGGTAGATGGCCCGGCGGGCGGTCCGCGAGAGGTGCAGGCCCACGGCGAGCAGCAGGCCGACGACGAGCGCGAGCAGGATCCCCAAGCCGACCTCGGTGGCGGTGACCGTGAAGTTGGACCACAACAGCGCCCGTTCGTCGACCAGCGCGGTGGCGATCGCGCTCGGCGCGGGGAGCAGCAGCTCGTCGACCGAACCGAGCTGCACGTAGAGCTCCCAGGCGCCGAGCAGGGCAAGGACGATGACGGCGCTCAGCATGCGCGCAGGGCCTCCAGGGCCTGTCGGCGCAGCGCGATGAGCGCCGGGTCGGCCGGATCCCGCGGGCGCGCGCCGGGGACGGCCAGCTCGGCGACGATGCGCGCGGGGCGGGGCGACAGGACGCAGACGCGGTCGGCGAGGACGAGCGCCTCCTCGATGTCGTGGGTCACGAGCAGGACCGTGCGCGGCTGGCTGGCCAGCGCGCCGGCCAGCCAGCGGTGGATCTCGGCGCGGGTGATGGCGTCCAGGGCGCCGAACGGCTCGTCGAGGCACAGGACGCCGCGGCCGGTCAGCAGCGCACGGGCGAAGGCGACGCGCTGACGCATGCCGCCCGAGAGCTGCGCGGGATGCGCGCGCTCGAATCCCGACAGCCCGAGCTCGGCCAGCAACGGTTCGGCGCGGCGGCGGGCCTCCGCCCGGGCCATGCCTTGCAGGCGCAGCGGCAGCGCGGCGTTGTCCAGCGCGTCGGCCCAGGGCAGCAGCGCGTCACGTTGCGGGACGAGCGCCGCCGCGACGGCCGCGACCGTGCCCGAGGACGGGTGCTGCAGGCCGCAGGCGATCTCGAGCAGCGTGCTCTTCCCGCAGCCGCTGGGACCCACGAGCGCGACGGTCTCGCCGGCGGGGACCTCGAGGGTCAGGCCGCCCAGGACCTCGAGGTCGCCGAAGCGGTGGCGGATGTCGCGCAGCAGGACGGCCGGCGCCTGCGCGCCATCCTCACTCCGCGGCGTTCGGACCGGCACCGCTTGCGGTGTCGTGGTCTCGGACTGCATCGCTCCCTCCGCGGGCATTACCCCACAGGTTCGAAGGGTCTGCGCCGCCTGCGGACGCGATCTCAGCCGGCCTGCCGCCAGCCCCCCTGGTTGTCGCTGCGGATCCTAGAGGATGGACCGCCCCGTCGATGTATGGGAGGACCGGTCAATCGGTCTTTCAATCGGTAGTACGTTCTGCCACGTAGTCCCTGCGTCTCCGCCGATGTCGCGCGCCGACCCGACACCCGACCCCGAGCCCACCCCGGCCCTGCGCCGGCGCGCCGACCGCCTGCGGTTCTGGGCGGTGGTGGGGGCGCTGATCGTGACGACCGCGATCGCGACGGTGATCGCCCACGGGATCGACGTGGACCGCGAGCGCGCGCGCGAGGCGACCGCCGCCGACCAGGCGGTCGCGGCGATCGAGACCTCGGCCGCGCGGCTGGAGGACACGGTCCGTGACCTCACGTCGCTGTTCGCCGCCAGCGACAGCGTCACGACCGAGGAGTTCTTCGCGTTCGCCGAACCCGCGCTCGAGGCCGGGGCGGCGTCGGGGCTCTCGCGGATCGACCTCGTCGACGGAGAAGACCGGGCGGCGTTCGAGCGCCGGTTCGGGCGGCCCATCTGGGAGCCCGCCGGTGATGACAGGCGCCGGGCGCCCGAACGCGAGGCCTATGCCGTCATCGTGAACGTCGCGGCGCGGACGCTCGAGCGGCCGGTCGTGGGCTACAACGTCCTCGCCGACAAGGAGGGCCAGCGGGCTGCGGCGCTGCGCGCGTCGGCGCGCACCGGCGAGACCGTCGCCTCCGGCGTCGTGCCGCTCGCGGCAAGCGGCCGCGCCGGGTTCGTCGTGTTTTCACCGAGGTACGAGGAAGGGCAGCCCGCCCAGACGCCGGCAGAGCGGCAACGAGCGCTCATGGGCTGGGTGTCAGGCGCGCTGGACTACCGCCAGCTCGGGCTCGCGGTCCGCACGGCCGCGGGCAGCGGCGGCCTGCGCCTCAGCCAGGACGGCAAGACCCTGGTGTCCATCGGCGAGATCGACGGGGATCCGGTCCGCGCGTCGCCGGTCATCGCCGGGACGCGCTGGCAGGTCGAGCTGTCCCCCGATCCCGACGGGCTCATCCCGGTTGCGGCCTGGGTCGCGCTGCTCGGCGTCCTCGGCACGATCTTCGTCGCCCTGCTGATGCGCCAGGCGGCGATCAGCGAGCACCGTTCCCGTCAGCTCGCGACGCTCCGCGGACGCGAACGCGATGAGGCGGTCCGTACCGGGGCGGCCGAGCGCGCAGCGATGCAGGCGCTGCTCGGGCACCTCCCCGATATTGCGATGTACCGCTACGACACCGACCTGCGCTTCACCACGGTCGCGGGCGGCCTGATCGCTGCCACCGGGCGCGCGTCGGCCCAGCTCGTCGGCTGCGGGCCTGCCGACATCGCGACCGACGAAGAGGCCGCGGTGCTCGAGCCCACGATGCGCGCGGCGATCGACGGCGCGTCGCACAGCTTCGCGATGACCCTCGGGGGCCGCCGCCTCTGGGTCCAGACCGTCCCGCTCACCGAGGGGGAGGAGGCGCTGCTGGTCGCCACGGACGTCACGGGCCTCGAACGCGCGCAGGCCGGGCGGGCCGAGGCCGAGGCGCGCTTCCAGCAGGCGTTCGACGACGCGCCCGTGGGCATGTCGCTCATGGACCTCCAGGGACGCTTCATCGAGGTCAACCGCGCGTTGTGCGAGATGACCGGCTATGACGCCGATGATCTGCGCGGCCACAACTTCTCCGTCCTGTCACGGTCGGAGGACATGCCGGCCCTCGCCGACGCGCTGCGCCAGCAGGCCGCCGGCGAAACGCATCGCGTGACCACCGAGACGCGCGCGGTCCACGCGTCAGGGAACACGATCTGGCTGGAGATCCACGCGACGACGCTCGCCGGGCCGGACGGCCGGCCCGCGCTCGTGCTCAGCCAGGTCCTCGACGTGACCGACCGCCGGCGCTTCGAGGCGCGCATCCAGTACATGGCTGACCACGACCCGCTCACCGGCATGGCGAACCGGCGGGCGTTCGAGCGGGCGCTGGACACCCAGCTGGCGAACGTCCGCCGCTACGGCGCCCAGGGCGCGCTCCTCGTCTTCGACCTCGACCACTTCAAGGCCGTCAACGACACGCTGGGCCACACCGCGGGCGACGCGGTGATCGTCAACGCCGCCCGGATCCTGAAGGACCTGCTGCGCGAAAGCGACGTCGTCGCGCGGCTCGGCGGCGACGAGTTCGCCATCCTGCTCCCGCGCGCCGACCACGACGAGGCCGTCGACGTGGCGCGCAAGCTCGTGACGGAGATCCGCGCCAACGGCAGCGTGCTGGCGGGCCAGCGCCCCGGGAGCGTCACCGCGAGCGTGGGGGTCACGCTGCTCGACCCGGTGCAGGAGACGGGCGAGCAGGCGCTCGTCGACGCCGACCTCGCGATGTACGACGCCAAGGAGGCGGGCCGCGACCGGTTCGCCGTGTTCCATCCGGGCAGCGAAGCCGCCCAGTCGCGCACGAAGTCCCGGCTGACCTGGCTGGAGCGCATCCGCACGGCGCTCGACGACGACGCGATGGTCCTCGTCGCCCAGCCGATCCAGTCGCTCGACGACGAGCGCGTCGTCCACCACGAGCTCCTGCTGCGAATGGTCGACGCCCACGGCGACCTCATCCCGCCCAGCTCGTTCCTGCACATCGCCGAGCGCTTCGGGCTCATCGAGGACGTCGACATCTGGGTGGTCCGTCACGCGATCCGCGCGCTCGCCGAGCGCGCGGGGCAGGACCTGATCTTCGAGGTCAACCTGTCGGGCGGGTCGATCGGCTCCTCACGGGTCCTGCAGGTCATCGAGCAGGAACTGCGGGACACGGGGGTCGACCCCCAGCGGCTGATCTTCGAGATCACGGAGACCGCGGCGGTGTCGAACGTCGCCGAGGCCCGGGTGTTCGCCGAGCGCCTCGGCGAGCTCGGCTGCCGGTTCGCGCTCGACGACTTCGGCGCGGGCTTCGGCTCGTTCTACTACCTCAAGCACCTGCCGTGCGACTTCCTGAAGATCGACGGCGAGTTCATCCGCAACCTCTCGTCCACGCCGACCGATCAGGTGATCGTCGCGGGGCTCGTGCGGATCGCGCAGGGCCTCGGCAAGCAGACGATCGCGGAGTTCGTCGGAGACCAGGAGACCGTCGATCTGCTGCGCCGCGAGGGCGTCGACATGGCGCAGGGCTACTTCGTCGGGCGGCCGGGGCGGCTGGAGGACGTCCTGGGGCCCGCTCCGGGCGTGGGCGCGCGGCGGCCCTAGGGACCGCTGGCGATCGTCACGGTCCACGTCGACGTGTAGGTGCCGGTGCGGGCGTTCGCGGGCACGGCGAGCGAGAACGCGGGCGTGAGGTCCACCGGGCCCGTCCCGGTGTCATCGGGCGTGCTGAAGAACTTCGCGGCCGTCGGGGCGACGCCTGCTGCCGGGAGCGTGATCGGATACGACATCGTGTTCGACGGGGCGACGCACGCGCCGCCCTGCGGCGTGGCGCTGACGCCGGTGATCGTCGTGGCGGTGGTGGGCAAGGTATTGCCGCCGCTGGTGAACGTGGTCGAGGTGGCGCTGAGCGACCAGCCGGCCTGGGCTGCCGATTGGTCGTCGACGGTCAGCGCGCCCGTCGCAGTCGAGGTCAGCGATCCGCCGAGACTGACGGCGGGGAAGGTGACGGCTCCGAGCGGCGCGGTCATGCTCAGCGAGCCCGACGAGCAGCCGGGCGGAGCGGTGTACTTGTACGGGACGCCGATGGCGTCGCCCGCGAACGCGGTGGTCATGGTGGGGAAGTCCAGGACGTACATCGCGGCCGCCGAGCCGGTGTTCTCCTCGGTCCAGAGCGCACCGCCGTCGTCCGTGAACTGGCTCTTGTTCGCGACGCCGACGGACAGGCAGCGGTTCGTCGTCACGCACGAGATCGCGTAGGTGTCAGGGGCTGTGCCGGTGGTCTGCGCGGGCCAGGTCGCCCCGCCGTCGCTGGACTTCCTGATCTCGCCCGTGGTCGCGGCCACGTAGCAGACGGTCAGCGACGGGCAGGTGATGGGGTGTGCGGGCTGGGGGTAGACGTCGGGCATCGCGGCGGAGGTCGCCATGAGGTCCCACGTGTCGCTTCCGGCCTGCTTCTTGCGGATCTCACCTGGGCTCATCACCGCGTAGCAGACGGTCGTCGTCGGGCAGTCGATCCCGGCGATGTAGCTCGATGTCGTCTGGTCGGCGCTGTCGGTCCAGGTCGCGCCGCCGTCGGTGGTCCAGCGGAACTTGCGGACCGAACTGCCCGAATAGCAGACCTCGGTGGAGGGACAGTCGATCTCGGTCAGGAACAGGGCGTTGTCGTCATGCACCGTGGTCCACGACGCCCCGTGGTCCGTCGACTTGTAGGTCCGGCCGTCGCCGGCGACGGCGAAGCACGTGGTGACCGACGGGCAGTCCAGGCCGTAGATCGAGCCGCCGAGCGTCTGCGGGGACAGCGTCCAGTTCGTCCCGCCGTTCGAGGTGTACTGCACGCGTCCTCCGACGGTGACCTGGACGCAGTCGGTGGCAGTCGGGCACGAGTTGCCGTAGATGATCACGGCGGTGACCGCCTTGGTCTGCGCCGTCCAGGTTCCGGCGTGCGCGTCCGTTGCCGTCAGGCTGGCGAGCAGCACGCCCAGCAGCGCGACGGTCAAGCTCCAGCCGCGCACCCTTGCGGCGGGCGCGCTCATTCCGATCGTCGGAGGCGGCGTGCGATCGTGGGGGCCAGCCCCAGCAGCAGCGCGCCGCCGGCGATCGCGGCGATCGCCCACGCCGGCAGACCGCCCTGCTGCTTGACGACGGTGGAGGGCGGGGCGGCCTTCGGCGCCTGGTCGGTGCCGACCAGGCCGTCGCGCAGTGTCGCGCTGCCCGTGGACTCCTGCGGCGCCCCGCAGCCCGAGACGCTGGCGCTCACCCCGTACGTCCCCGGCTTGATCGTCCGCGGCCAGGCCAGCGGGTAGGCGATCCTCGCGCCGGGCAGCACCGTGTCGAGCGTCCGCTCGACGACGTCCTCCTTGCCGTCCTCAGACGTGAGCACGACGCGCAGATCCGGCCGGCACAGGCGTTCGCCCGTGTTCTCCAGCGGGAGCTCGACCGAGGCGACGGACGTTCCAGGCAGCGCCTGGATCCGCGCCTTGCCGACGGTGACGGGTCCGGGGCTGCCGCCGGGGACGATGATCCGGACGCCGACGACGATCCGGACGACCTGGGTCACGGACAGGTTCGACTTCGCCGTGGTCTCGACGGAATCCTGGAAGGCCAGGCCGCCGACGTGGTCGCCGGGGCGCGCCGTCTCGGGCACGCGGACCCGGAACGGGATCCGGCGCGATTCGCCCGGGGCGAGCGTGACCTGGCGGACGGAGGGCGTGAGCCACTCCGCGGTCGCGTCGTTGCGGTCGTCGCGGTTGGCGTAGACGGTCCCCGAGGTCACGCCGGTCAGGCCGTCGACCGGGTCGAGGCGGTAGCGCTGGATCTTGTCCGAGCCGTTGGACACCAGGACGCGGCGATCAAGGACGGCGCCGGGCTCCGCGTTCAGCGTGAAGTACGACGGTGCGCGCGCTTCGTCCGCCCCGGCGTCGGGACGGACGTTGAAGCCGTTGCCGAGAGGAGTGGCCGCGGCACCTGCCGTCGCGGTGCCCGCGAGCAGGAGCGCGACCGTCGCCAGCGCGAGCGCTACGGCCCGCTGGTGAGGCTGAAGGTCCATGTGGACGTGTAGGTGCCGGCGATGGTCGACGCAGGGATTGCGACCTGCCAGGTGGGGGTGAAGGTCTGTGCGGCCAGCCCCGTCGACGCGCTCGCGTTGAAGAGCTTCGTCGCGGTGGGGGCCACGCCGGCGGCGGGCAGGGTGTAGGGGTAGCTCACGCCGCTGGTCGTCGCCGTGGTGCAGGAGATCCCGGCGTCGCACGAGACCGGTGGCGTGGACGCCACGGTGGTGGCGGTGGTGGGCAGCGTGTTGCCGCCGCTCGTGAAGGTGGTCGAGGTGGCGGTGACGTTCCACCCGGCGCCCGTTCCCCGGGCGTCGTTGACGTTGAAGTCCTGGGTCTGCGTCGTCGTCTTGTCGGTGCCGTCGAGCGTCGTTCCCGGGAAGGTCACGTTGCCCGGCGTGCCGTTGATGAACGCGAGCGAGCCGCCGGTGACCGACGCGGTCGCGGTGGCGGCGCTCGCGCTGGGCGCGGTGCACGCGAGCGCTGCGAGCGGGACAAGTACGAGCGCCGCTGGAAGGCGGCGTGAGAGGGGTACGGCGAGCATGTCGTGAGACAGCCGGGCGCGGAAGGAACCCGGCGGTACCACGTTCATCGGCAGCTTGTGCGCCCCGGGTGTAGGCCCCTCAGCGAACGTACGAGTGCGCAGCCGCTGCTGGTCGTCGCCGGCCGGCCGGACCCACGGCGCGATGCGCACCCTATGTGGACGCGGCTAGCCTTCCTGGGCGAGGTCGCGCGTCCGCCGGCCGTACAGCTGCGCGACCTGGAGGCGACCTTGGCCGGCAAGAAGAAGACGACGTTCGCGAAGATGAACCGCGAGGCGAAGGTGCGCGAGAAGCGCCAGGCGAGCATCCTGCGCAAGGAGCAGCGCCAGCGCGACCGCGAAGCCGGCGTCGAGATCGAGCACGAGGTCGAGGACCTCAGCCACCTCGACGTGGCGTTCGTCGAGGGCGTCGAGCCCGACGTCAGCGTCAAGCCGTAACGCACGGTACGTGGCGCGCTTCCGCGGAAGCGCTACCGCACCGGCCGCGCCAGCGCCTTGACGAACTCCTCGAGCTGCTCGGTCGTCCAGCACTCGAACGCCTCGCAGTACTGCTCGTACGCCGAGATCACCGAGTCGCCGTAGTTCCAGTACAACCGCGGCTCGGGGTTCAGCCAGAACGTCCGCCCGGCCTTCGCGGCGACGTCCGCGAAGAGATCCGCCCGCGGGTCGCGGCCGTTCGTGCGCGCATCACCCAGCACGATGACCGTCGCGCGGGGGTGCAGCTCGTCCTCGACCTGCTCGCGGAACTCCGACCACACCCGGCCGTAGTCCGTGTAGCCCGAGATGTCCGCCACCCCTGCGTCCCGGCTGATCGCCTCGTTGACCGCCTTGAAGTCGCGCTCGCGCTCGAAGACCTCGGTCACCTCGCTGATGCGCTCGATGAACACGAACGACCGCATCTTGCGAAACGAGTCGTGCAGCGCGTGCATGACGCTCAGGAAGAAGACCGACGCGCTCGTGACGCTCGTCGAGACGTCGCAGAGCACGAAGATCTCGGGGCGGCGCGGCCGGGTGGGCTTGTAGCGCAGGTCGACGGGCACGCCGCCGGTCTGCAGTGACGCGCGCATGGTGCGGCGCACGTCGATCTGCGCGTGACGCTTGCGCCCGCGGTTCTCCTGGCCCTGGGTCTTCAGCCGCCGCTTGAGCTGGACGACGACCTTGTGCACGCTGGCGAGGTCCTGCAGCGGGCCGCCGGGCAGGCCGCGGTCGAGGTCGGAGAGCGGGCGGGACGGCGGGAGCTGCTGGGTCCGTTCGATCGAGCCGCGCTCGAGCTCTCGGCGCAGGAGCTGCTCGAAGCGGCGCAGCTGCTCGCGGGGCAGGCCCTCACGGCGGGGATCGCCCTGGGGCGCGTCGGGCTGCGGGTCCGAGCGCAGGCCGAGCGAGCGGCGGATGCGCTGGACGTCGACGCCGATGACGCCCGAGCCCTGGCCGCGCCTGCCAAAGGCGCTGATCGCGAGCCGGGCGAGGTCGCGCATGGCGCCCTCGTCGCCGTCGCGGATGGCCTGGGCGATCGCGTCGCGCAGGTCGGCCTCGTCGAACGCACCGTCCTCGCCCGCCGCGGTCGCGGCCTGGTCCTCGTCGCCCTCCTTCACGCCCTCGCGCAGTGCGGCCTCCTCGCTGGCGCGGAAGAGGAAGCGGTCGAAGACGAGCTCGAACCGGCGGCGGTCCTCGGGGGACTTCGCCAGGGTCGCGGCGAGCGCCTCGCGGACGTCTTCGGGGTCGGTCCACGCCACCTCGCCGAGCGCGGCGACGGCGTCCATCAGCTCGGAGGTGCCCGACGACACGCCCTCGGCGCGCAGCTCCTCGGCCAGGAAGACGAGGTTCGCGGCGAACCCGCCGGGGCGCTCCAGATCGGTGCGTTGCCTAGGAGGCGCCACGGGACGACGCCGCCAGGCGCACGCCGACGCGCTCGGCGACGATGTCGAGGTCCGTGCGGTGCTTGACGATGACCGACATCGTGTCGCGGAAGACCTGCTGGTCGAGGTCCTCGGCGCCGATGAGCAGCAGCGCGCGCGCCCAGTCGATCGATTCGGCGATCGACGGCGGCTTCTTCAGGTCGAGCTCGCGGACCATCCCGACGACCTCGACGAGCCGGCGCGCGATCGTCTCGTCCAGGTCGGGCGCGTGGAGGCGCACGATCTCCAGCTCGGCCTCGAGCTCGGGGTAGTCCAGCCAGAGGTAGAGGCAGCGGCGCTTCAGGGCCTCGGTCAGCTCGCGCGAGTTGTTGCTCGTCAGCAGCACGATCGGCTGCGACGCGGCGCGCACCGTGCCCATCTCCGGGATCGAGACCTGGAAGTCGCTCAGGATCTCGAGGAGCATGGCCTCGAACTCCTGGTCGGTCTTGTCGATCTCGTCGATCAGCAGGACGACCGGGTCAGGGCTGGAGATCGCCTCGAGCAGCGGGCGCGTGAGCAGGAACTCCTCGCCGAAGATGTCGTCGTGGACGCTGTTCCAACCGGTGCCCTCGGCCTCGGCCTGGATGCGCAGCAGCTGCTTGCGGTAGTTCCACTCGTACAGCGCCGTGGCCTCGTCGAGCCCCTCGTAGCACTGCAGGCGCACGAGCTTGCGGCTCAGATAGCGGCTGAGCGCCTTCGCCAGCTCGGTCTTGCCCACGCCCGCGGGCCCCTCGACGAGCACCGGCTTGCCGAGTCGCGTGGCGAGGTACGCGACGAGCGCGGTGGATTCGCCGGCGAGATAGTCGGCGTCGCGCAGGCCCGCGCGAAGGTCTTCGACGGAGGCGGGGGAGTCGGCCATGGGCTGATGATGATAGGAAGTCCAACGATGCCGGCTCTCGTCCTCGCGGCGACCTCCCCGTCGATCGGGCCGGTCCTCCTCCTTCTCGCCCTCGGGGTGCTGCTCACGTTCGGTGGGCACCTGACGGCGTCACGGCGCGCGATCGCGCTCGGGATCTTCGTGATCTTCCTCGCGACGGTGCTGATGTTCGCCTTCGGCCTCGGGGTCTACCAGCGCGACACCTGAGTCAGCGCGCGGGCGGGATCTCGCCGGGTCGCAGGGGGCGGGTCGGCGGGTCCTCGGGCTCGGGCACCGGGAGATCGTCGAAGAGGGTGGGTGCCGTGTCGTCGACGTCGACCGGCGCGGACGTGCGCGGGCGCGGGCGGCGGGCCGGCGGCGCGGGCGCGACCTCGTGGTCGCGGGGATCGTCGCGCAGCAGCGGCGGGGGCGGGGGCGACTCGTCGTGGGCGCGCATCCGCCATCCCGCGGCGGCGAGCGCGATGCCGGCGATGAACGCGATGAAGATGCCCCACGCGACGCCGACGACCGTGCCCTCCGGGCCGTCGGGCTTGTCGAGCTGGCGCAGGAAGATCAGCAGGCAGACCCACACGCCGCCGGCGAAGACGAAGGTTCCGTCGCGGCCGGGCAGGGAGAACGTGCCGCCCTCGGCGCGTCCGACGATGAGCGCGAGGACCGCCGCGGCGACGAGCAGCACGGCGGCCTCGGTGAAGTCGAAGACCTGGAACGCGTTGATGGTCCGGTCGGCCAGCGCTCCGCGCGCGGGCGCGGCGGTCAGCTGGTACCACGGCAGCAGCATGCTGACGAACAGCGCGAGGGCCGCGCCGGCGGCGAGGCGCTGGTCGCCGTGCAGGGACCGCCAGATCCCCCGGCCGCGCTGGGCGGCCCCACTCATGCCGGGACGCCGGAGGCGGCGCGCAGGCGCGCCATCAGCAGGTCGGCGTCGTGCGTGCTGACGGTGCGGATCTGCCCCTGGAACGCGAGCGTCCAGTGCTCGGCCGGCCACTTCCTCACGTGCTCGAGGTCGTCCTTCAGCGCCTCGGCGGGCACGAACTCCGCCTCCTCGAGGACCAGCTCGGGCTCGGTGGCAAAGCGCCACGGATACGGGTCGACCTTGCCCGGCTTGCCCGGCCAGATCTTCTCGCGGTCCTCGTAGAGCTCCCCGGTGACCGTGATCGACGCCGCGAACCGCATGATCTTCGTGAGGTAGAGGACGATCCGGTCGCCCGGCTCGATCTCGAGCGCGCGGTTGCGGTTGCGCTCCTTCAGCCCGATGACCGTGAAGCCGCGGCCGGCGGTCGCCGCGTAGTTCTCGGGCGAGCCGGTGAGGATCCAGGTGCGCGCGTCGTCGGCCATACCGTCGATTCTACGGGGCGGCCGGGCGTCGGTTTAGTCGACCGGGATGTCCTGCACGACCGGCCCGCCGGGCGCGTCGACCGGTGCGATCCGCTCGATCCACCAGTCCAGGATCCCGCGGAGCAGGAGCAGCAGCTGGCGGATGACCTCGGCGAGCTGGCGCCACAGATCCTCGGGCACGAGGCCGCGCACGGTCTGCAGCAATGCGGTCAGCGCCTGTGCCTCGGCGGCCGCGTCCTCCGTCGGCGGCGCGCCCGTCGACGCGCCGTTGGCGGTCTGTGCCTTCGCCGTCTCGGCCGCGAGGCGGTCGACGGCCTCCTGCGTGCGCTCGATGCGCTCGCGCAGGGCGGCCAGCGGGTCCTCGGGAGGCTCGGGGTCGGTCACGTGGTGGGGGTGGGCGGGTCGAAGGACACGGTCAGCGCACCGTCGGTCAGCGCGGCGCCCGCGGGACGATAGTCCTGCAGCGCGGGCGGGAGCAGCACGGTCCGGGTGTGGCCGTCGATGCCGATGACGAGCTCCTCGCCGACCTGGCGCAGGGAAACGTCGCCCTTCTGCGCGAACGGGAGCGTCAGGCGGAGGTGGGCCTGCTCGTCGCCGAGCTCCAGGCGCTCGCCGATCTCGTCGTGCAGCACGGAGATCGGCGCCTCCACGCCCGTGAACAGCTGCTCGGCGAGGCGGTCGAGCATCTCGGGGCCGCGCACCTCTTCGCCGAAGAAGGGAGCGCGCAGCAGCGGGAGGGGCGCGAAGGCCTGGCCGACCTCGATGAGCGCCTCGGTCTGCCGTGCGCGCCACGCGTCGAAGTACGCGCCGACCTCCTCGGGGAAGACACGGTTGACGATGATCGCGTCGGTCAACAGGCCGTACAGATTCAGGTAGGTGAACGTCCGGCGGGATTCGTCGACGACCAGCTTCTCCGGGGTCATGACCAGGCGCAGCGAGACGCGTTCGTGGTCGCGCAGGACGTCGCACAGCGCGACGAGGTCGCGCAGCAGGTCACCGGCGCCGTCGAGCGCCTTGTTGCTCGGCAGCGTGATGTCGAGCGCCGCGCGTGCGATCGGCCGCGCGGCGTCGAGGGCGCGGCGGTTGCCCGCGGTGCGTCCCAGCCACCAGCGCGCGGCGTCGGGCAGCGCGAGCAGCCGGAGGGTCTCGCCGCTCGCCGCGCAGTCGACCACGACGACGTCGAAGACCGCCTCCTCGGCGTGGCGGCGCAGTTCGAGCAGGCCGACGAGCTCGTGCAGCCCGGGCGGCATCGCGAGCTCCTCGGCGCGGATGCGCTCCATGCCGCGGTCGGACAGGACCCCGGCCAGCCAGGAGCGGATGGCGCCCCAATGGCGTTCGATCTCGTCACGGGCCTCGACCTGCTGCGCCCAGAGCCCTTCGCTGACCGGCGCCGCGGCCGGGCCGACTTCGCGGCCGAGCACGTCGCCGAGCGAGCCCGCCGGGTCGGTGGAGAGCAGGAGCGTGCGGCGACCGGCCGCCGCTGCCCGGCGCGCCGTCGCGGCAGCGACCGAGGTCTTCCCGACCCCGCCCTTGCCCGTATAGAGGATGATCCGCGGCCCCACGGCCGCCGAGTCTATGGACGGGCGACCGTCAGCACCGCGGACGTCGCGCCGCGCAGGCCGAGGATGTCCGTGGCGCGGACCGTCACCCGGTAGCGGCCGGCCTTCGTCTTCGCGCTGTAGACGAACACGGGCGAGCCCGGCTGCACACTCGCCGTCCTCGCGCCCACGGTCTTCCCGTCGCGGCTCACGGTGACCGTGACGGTCGCGGGTTTGTCGACGCGCACGCGGACGGCCCCGCGCTTGCCCGCACGCGTCCAGGTCGTGACGACCTCCAGTCGCGGCGCCCGGCTGAGGTCCTCGGTCAGGCGGGTGGCGAACGCGCAGAACGGCTCGGGGTCCACGCCGACGATCGGGGCGCGCTCGCGTTCGGGCTCCTCCGGCAGGGCGCCCGGCGTCGCGCCTCCCGCCTGCGCCGCCCCCGCCTTCGCGCGGTCGGCGCGGGTGCGCTCGCACAGCCCGCGCAGGAAGTCGCGGGCGAGCTTGTGGTACCCGACGTCGCTCGCCCGGCCGCCCACCTGGTAGCGCGACCAGCCGCCGGTGTCGTAGCGCGGGAGCTCGGCGGCGAGCTGCTTGACGCCCCGGGCGTAGAGCTCGCGCCCCTCGTCGTCGTTGGCGAGGGTGGCGAAGTCGTGCAGCCCGTTGACGGCCTGGTTGAACCCGTTGAGGACCCGCTGGCCGCGCGCGTAGGAGTACAGGAGATAGTGCGACCGGCCGGGCGCCACA
>SYBY01000003.1 GCA_005788585.1 Actinomycetota bacterium
GCAGCGGGCATCGGCAACGTCGTCGTGCTCTTCGGCGCGTCGACCGGGCGCGACGGGATCGGCGGCGCGTCGGTCCTGGCGAGCGCTGAGTTCGGCGAGGACGACCCGGACAAGCGGCCCACCGTGCAGGTCGGCGACCCGGTCGAGGAGTCCAAGCTCCTGGAGTGCTCGCTGGAACTGCTCGAGCGCGAGCTGCTGGTGTCGCTGCAGGACCTCGGCGCCGCGGGCCTCACGAGCTCATCCGCGGAGATGGCGAGCAAGGGCGAGGTCGGCGTCGACCTCGACATGAGCAAGGTGCCGCTGCGCGAGCCCGGCATGGCGCCGTGGGAGATCATGATCAGCGAGTCGCAGGAGCGCATGCTCTGCGTCGTCGAGCCCGCACAGGTCGACGCGGTGCTCGCGGTCTGCGAGAAGTGGGAGGTCCACGGCACCGCGATCGGCACGGTGACCGACACCGGCCACCTGCGCGTGTTCGACGGTGACGAGCTGGTCGGCGACATGCCGGTCCCCGCGCTGGTCGACGACTGCCCGCTCTACGACCTCGAGCCGGCCAAGCCCGACGGCGGTGCGCCGACCATCTACGACGCGCCCGCCGCCACGCTGGACCACGACGTCAGCGACCCTGGCGTCACGCTGCTCGCGCTGCTGGGCTCGCCGAACATCGCGTCGCGCAGGCCGCTCTTCCAGCAGTACGACTGCCTCGTGCAGTCGCGCACCGTCCGCCGCCCCGAGCAGGCCGACGCGGCCGTGCTCATGCTCCCGCGTGGCGGCGCGATCGCGGTGTCGATCGACGGCAATGGCCGCCGTGTCGCGTGCGACCCGTACCGCGGCACGATGGAGAACGTCCTGGAGTGCGCGGCCAACCTCGCGTGCGCGGGCGCCGAGCCGCTCGGCCTGACGAACTGCCTGAACTTCGGCAACCCCGAGAAGCCGCACATCGCGTGGCAGCTGTCCGAGTCCATCCGCGGGCTCGGCGAGGCGTGCCGGGCGCTCGACGCGCCGGTGGTCGGCGGCAACGTGTCGCTCTACAACGAGAGCGCGGGCGGCCCGATCTACCCGACACCCGTGGTCGGCCTCGTCGGCGCGCTGCCCGATCCCGCGCACGCCGGGCGCTCCGGCTTCGCGCGCGAGGGCGACACCATCGCGCTCGTCGGCCCGTTCGCGCCGTTCCTGCCCGGCGGCGAATTGAGCAAGCTGCGCGGCGAGCCGCTGCCCGACGGGCTGGAGCACGTGGACCTCGAGGGCGCCAAGGCCGCGCACGCCGCCGTGCGCGACGCGGTGCGCGCCGGGGCGGTCGCCAGCGCCCACGACATCGCCGAGGGCGGGCTGCTCGTCGCCGTCGCCGAGGCCGCGCTGTTCGGGGGGCTGGGCGCCACGCTGCAGCTCCCGCTCGACGACTTCGCCGACCCCGACCGGCTGCTGTTCGGCGAGTCGCCGGGCCGCGGGTTCATCGTCTCCGGGGACGCCGCTGCGCTGGAGGCGCTGCGCGAGCGCACGCCGGTGACGCTGCTCGGCACCGTCGGCGGCGGTGCGCTGTCCGTCGACACGGGGGCGACGAGCTTCGTCGTCACCCTGGCGGAGCTGCGCCACGCGCACGCGTCGCTTGCGCCGTTGTTTCCGTAGGACTTTCTCGAATGCCCGGAAGTCGGTACCTTGGCGTGATGCTTCGACGACCGGCCGTGCTCGCCTTCGTCGCCCTCGTGGTCGCCGCGGTGTCTCCCGCGATCGCCTCGGCACAGATCTCCGGCCAGGGCAACCCGCTCACGTCGCCCGCGAACTACCCGTACCACTGCGAGACCCGCTGGATGCCCGGCACTCCGGGCAATCCCGGCGGATTCGGCCCGGGCGGCTACCAGGACTACGTCGAGCAGCCCATCGGCCCGTCGACGTGCACCATCTTCCAGACGGGCGCGACGCCGGGGACGAGCCACATCGTTCCGAACTCGGGCAAGGTCACGGTCGCACGCGTGAAGTCGGGGCCGAATCCCGCGCCGGTGAGCATCGCCACCGTCCGGCAGTTCACCGGCAAACGCCCCTCCGACGGGCAGCTCGTCACGACGTGCTGCCAGGGCATCTCCGAGACGGAGACCGTGAACCTCACGCCCAACGGGATCACGGAGATCCCTGTGAACTTCCTCGTGGAGAGCAAGCCGTACGACCCAAACAACCCCGGCGTGGCCGGCTACCGCGACTGGGTCGTCGTCAACGTCCACGGCACGACCGGCACGCTGCCGATCTCCGACGCAGGGTTGCCGCGCCCGATCATCGCGCCCGCGGGTGATGCCGGCGCGGTCTGGCACTTCCCCCAGATCGATCCGAGCCAGACCAACCAGAACGCGTGGATCGCGAGCCGGTTCGAGGTGCTCATGAACTACGACTGGGTTCCGACCTCTGCGACCACGCCGGCCACCGAGACGTGCACGCGCGGGCTCGTGCTGCGGGCGTGCGCGCCGCAGCCGCCGACCGCCGTGGCCGGGCTGGCCGAGGTCCGCAGCACGACGGTGCGGCTCCGCCGCGGCAAGATCGGGGTGTCGGTCAAGTGCGTGCGCACCGACGGCAAGGCCTGCACCGGCAAGGTCCGGCTGCGCACCGTCGCGAAGAAGCCGGTGCTGCTGGCGAGCACGTCGATGAGGGTGTCGGCGGGCAAGTCGAAGACCATCTCGGTGTCGCTGAACAGCAAGGCGCGCAAGCGGCTGAAGGGCAAGAAGAAGATCCGGGTGGAGATCGGGATGGGCGGTCAGGCCCCGATCGCCAAGGACGTGACCCTCCGCCGGTAGTCTGGGGTGCGTGGCAGCTGTCTGCACGCACCTCGACCACGTGCTGGTCACGGATGTCCCCGACGCGATCGAGGGCTGCGTCGACTGCCTGCGCGAGGGGACCCGGTGGGTGCACCTGCGCATGTGTCACGAGTGCGGCGAGGTGCGCTGTTGCGACAACAGCCCCGAGCAGCACGCGACGAAGCATTTCCAGGCATCGGCGCACCCGGTGATGCGGTCGGTCGAACCGGGCGAGGCCTGGAGCTGGTGCTTCATCGACGAGGTCGCGTTCCGCATCGCCACCGAGTGATCGGCGGACGTCCCGCATCCTCCGGCGAAAACCGGGGATGGCACCCACCGCTCCCATCGCTACCATCAGACCAGTGAGCGCACCGGACGA
>SYBY01000250.1 GCA_005788585.1 Actinomycetota bacterium
ATGACCGTCGCCGATCTCCTCATGAGTCAGAAGCGGTGGGGTCGCACCCGCTGCAAGAAGTTCCTCTCCGCCATCCCCCTGTCCGAGACCAAGACGGTCGGCTCCCTCACCGAGCGCCAGCGCCACGCCGTGGCACAGGCCTTGGGCGAGGAGCCGCGACAGCGGGACGCGGCACCGGGCGCGACCATGCGCCTCGCCGCGTAGCGCGGCTCAGGACGACATCGGAACGGGCGGCGCCGGGGGCGGCGCCGCCACGCCGACACGGGTCGCCAGCTCCAGGATGTGCCCGTCGGGGTCACGCAGGTACAGGGAGTGGAAGCCGTTGCGCGAGAAGATCTCGCTCGTCGCCACCCCGTGCTGCTCGAGGTAGTCGCGCCAGCCGGCGAGCTCCTCACCGCTGTCGACCGTCAGCGCGATGTGGTGCGTCGAGCCCTTCCCCACCACACCGGGGTCCATGGACGAGTACTCGAGGAACGAGATGCGCTGCCCGCCCCCGGTGTCGAACCAGTAGTGCCGGGCGTCCGGATCGTCGTCGCTCGTCGACTCCTGGACGAGCGCGAGCCCCAGCAGGTCGCGATAGAAGGCGGTGGTGGCCTGCAGGTCGGAGCTGATCAGGGTCAGGTGGTGCAGGCCGCGGATCGCCATGCGGCGCGGCTCGGCGGGGTCAGGCACGGAAGCTCAGTCCTCCGGATCGACGACGGAACACCTCGCGCAGGGCGAGGACAGACAGGATGTAGACGGCCAGGCCGATCCCCAGGCGCACCAGCGCGCTGAGATCGGCGGCAAACCACGCGGCCGCGACCGCGATGGCCGTGGGCAGCAGCGCCAGCAGCATGCTGTGCGACCGGAACCCGGTGACGTGCTCGCGGATCGCGACCTCGAGCGAGGCCACGCAGATGACGGCGAGGCCGAAGCCCAGCACGGTCCGTCCGGCACCGGCACCCATGACGAGCCCGACGACGACGAACACGATCCCCGTGAGGATGAGGACCTCGACGAGCGGGAACGGCGCCCAGGGCGGCTTGGGCGCTTCGCCGGTGCGCGCGCGTCGCCGCGGCCGGCCCGGAGCGGCGCCGGCAGTCGGCGCGGCCATGGAGACCGGTGCTGGTCCTCCCCGCTTGCGGGTGCGACGTCCCATACGTGGGCGGGAGGCTATCGCGATCAACTTCTGTCCCGTCAACACCTATCAACGTGCACAAATTATACGTCTCTACTTTCTAGTCAGTGTTGCCTGTGCATATTTCCCTTCTCGTTTCCGACCTAAGGAGGAGCGTTGTGCAACACCCTGTCGTAGCCCGCGGCCGGGCGGAGGGCACACTGCGTCTGAGGTGCCTACTCATCGCGGCAATCGCATGCTTGCTGCTAGCAGTACCTGCTGCGAACCCACCCCGAGCAGACGCGGTGTTCGCCCGCTTCTGCGACCCGTCGTACCTTCAGCCGGGCGCCGGCTGCGGTGCCTCGTGGTTTGAGCTCTTGCGCTCGAGCCGGGCGAAATCTTGGGACTGGGCAGGCTGGTACGCCACGGTGGGCGCCGCCGCTCTTGACAACCAGTACCAGTGGTACGGGTCGTTCGTGACCGGCTGGGTCTATGCCTGCCACCCGTATGCCGGTGGGCAGTTCCTCATGCCCGTCATCGCCAACTTCCACTCGTCAGCAACGTTCATGTCCGGAAGCGCAACCTGGGGGTCGGATCCATGCTGAATCGGCGTCACGCACTAGCAGCATCGCTGGTCTGCTGCCTCGCCGGCACAGGACTCGTCACGTCGCTCTCGACAGCGCAGCCAGGCCCCCAGGCGTCCTCGCCTGCTCTCCCGATTCTGGCTGGGACCGCTGGGAAGGCGGTGGTTCCGTCCTCCGTAGAGCGTGACCTCCTCGGTCCCCGATTCGGCGCGAGCGTGGACTCCCAACATGCCCGGGCGTTCGACGCACCGACAGGTCGGGGATGGGTGTTCAGCGACACCGAATACACATGTGTTGCAATTCCCGACCCTGGTTTCGGGTACGGCGTTGGGTGCTCTCCCGTGGCCGATGCGACGAAGCACGGAGTCGCCGTCGCACTGATTGACCCGCGGACCTCCGGAGCCGCCACGATCGCGGTCGCGCTGCCCGCGAATGGGCGGTTGGAGGCTGAGCGTTCGAACAAGGCGCGTTTGCCGCTGGCATCAAAGAACGGCGTCGTGGCCACCCGGCTGAATGGGCACCGCGCGGTCATCTCCGAGACTCCGAGCGGGTCTCGGAGGCTTGAGCTACCCACCCCGCGCGAGCTCGACATCAAGGTGGACTGCGAGCGGTTGCCGTCCCGCCCCCCAGCCGACAGCGACGTCAGCTGCCGTTAGAACAAGCGATTCGTCTGGCTGTCGCTATGGACAGCCAGACGAAAGCTTGACCTGCCACCAGCCCGCGAGCATGCCGATGATCCCGCGGCGCGGTTTGACCTGGTAGCCACCGCACCCAGGCTCGCCGAGGTCGGCATTGCGAATCCGGACGTAGGGGTGCAGTTCGGGTGCGCGGCGGACCTCTTCGAGGAGCGCGCGGGTCTGGGCGATGTCGTCCCGGCGGGCGGCGCGGTGGGCGCGCTCCTGGGCGACACGGGCGATCAGGGCGTCGCGCTGGGCTTCGAGTTCGGCGAACGTCGGCAGGTGGGGCCGGCCGTGGCCCGCCGTCAACGTCGGCGCGATGGGGCGCCGGTCACCGGGGTCGCCGAACGCGTCGGTGGTGAGGAGCGCGAGCTCGCGCTCGAGGTGGCGCAGCTGGGTTCGAAGCGTGGCGCGGGCCGCGCGCTCGTCAGCGACAACGCCGGGATGCGGCGCGTCGTCGAGCAGCAATGTCGCGGGCGGGGCCATCACGATCCTCCGCTTCGCAGCGTACCAACGGGCCCCCGCGGGGTCACGGGGCCAGGAGGTCGGCGACCCGGTCGAGCGCCTCCCATGCCGCGACCGCCGGAACACCGCCGGGCGTGACCGCGGCGAGTCGCACCTCGGTGGTCGACGTCGTCGGCAGCAGCGCTTCCGCGGAAGCGCCCCACAGCGGCGCCACCTCGCGCTCCTCGTCGGCCAGGACGATCACGCCGTCGACCAGCGTGACCCGCAGCGGGCCATGCAGCAGCGCCGCGTCCCACGCCGTCACCGCGACCTTCGTGTCGAGCAGCGCGAGCAGCAGCGCGTCGGTGACCACGTCCCGGGAGCGGAACCCGCCGTGGCGCAGCCGCTCCAGCAGCGCCGCCTCGTACGGCGTCCGGTCGACATCCGGGTCCAGGCCCGTGTGCCGGAACGCGACCCGGTAGGCGTGCACGATCTCGTCGTGCCGCGCCTCGATCGCCACCCCACCGGTGATGCGGCTCGCCAGCTCGCGCAGCCGGTCGCGGACGAACGGATCGCGGCCGCGGCGCAGGTCCACGGGCGTGATCAGCTCCCAGAGCACGATCCCGGGCAGGTCGGCCTCGACCTCCGGGTCGATCACGCCTCGCCTCGGGGTCGCGGGGTCGGTCACTTCAGCCGCGCCGCCCGCCGCTCGAGTTCCGCCACGGTCAGCTCGTCGTACACGCTCTCGCGCACGATGCCACCCTGGTCGGCGAACACGGTCTGGGGACACGTGATCACGCGGTAGACGGCACTCAGTGCGCCGTCGCGGTCCCAGCCGACCGGGATGGTGATGCCGCGCCGGTCGAGGTCCTCGCGCAGCTCATCGCGATCGCCCTTGATCGCGATGGCGGCGACCTGGAGGCCGGGGCGCGCGCGCTTGAGCGCCTGCAGCGCGTCGAGCTGGGCCATGCAGCTGCCCACGGGCGCGACGAACGCCAGGACGACCGGCCCCTCCTCCGCCAGCTGACAGCCGTTGAGGATCTCGGGGCCGCGGACCTCGCACGCGGGCCGGGCCCCCGCCGCGCCCTGATCGTCGCGGCGGGCGAGATTCGCGTCGCCGTCGAGGTCGGAGCGCACCAGCGGGGCGGCGAACGGCGGCATCTCGACGCCCACCGGCAGGCTGTCAGGGGTGTCGTTGGCGCGGTCGGCGAAGAGCGCGTACCCGAGCCCCAGGAACGCGAGGACGAGCATCGCCCCCGCGACGGTGCCCGACCACCCCAGCCGCTTCATGCGGGCGTGTCGACCGGCGTGCTAGGAGCGCCACGCCGCCGCCGGGGTGACGGGAGGCGGACCGGGGACCGCTCGGTCCATACCAGCGCGGCGGGCAGCACGACGAGCACGCCGAGCAGCGACACGCTGAGGTTGATGACGCACACCAGCCCGAAGTTCCGCAGCATCGGGAAGCCCGAGAGGATCAGCACGGCGAAGCCGAGGATCACGGTGACCCCGGAAGCGGCCACGGCGGCCCCGGTGGAGCCGTAGGCGTTGCGCAGCGCCTGCGCCACCTCCCTCCCCTTCTCACGTTCGCTGCGGAACCGTTCGGAGAGCAGCACGCTGAACTCCGTGGAGATGGCGATCACCAGTGCGGAGAGCACCACGGACAGCGGGTTGAGCTCGATGCGCAGCGCGAAGAGCAGCAGCGCCGACCAGCCGGTGGCGAAGACGATCGGGATGAGCGGCACCAGCGCGCGCCGCCACGACCGCAGCGCGACGAGCAGCACGAGCGCCACCGCGAGGATGCCCGCGATGAGGGTGACCACGCGCCGCCCGTGCCCGGAGACCTTGTCGTTGGCCTCGGCCGCCAGCACGGGCAGGCCGGCGAGACGCGCCTCCACGCCCGGCGGAGCGGTGTCCAGACCCCGGCGAAGCTCGGCGAGCACCTCGGCCTGCTGGTCGAGCGGCATGAGCTTCAGCCCGAAGCTCAACGTCGCGGCGCGCCGGTCGGGGGTGATGACGTTCTGGCTGAAGTACGGCGGGATCGCGTCGAGCAGGGCGTCGACCCGCTTCTGGGTGAGCTCGCCGCTGGTGCTGAACAGGTCGGGCAACGAGAACGCCGGGCAGATCTCCGCGTCGCCGCAGCCACGCTCGGCGCTGTAGCCGTAGCGGTTCAGGATCTTGCGCTGCTGCTCGCCGAGCCACGCGATCGTCGCCGCGCGGCCCACGTTGTCTCCCGTCACCAGGACATCGACCTGGCCGGCGACCCCGGTGGTCTCCTGGAGGCTGCGCAGGTCACGCACCGCCTGCTCGTCCTGGGGCACGAGCTCGAGGATGTCGGTCTGCACCTTGAGCTGGCTGTCCGCGGCCCAGCCCGCCACCGCCAGCACCGCGGCGACCACGAGCACGCGCCCAGGCCGCCGGCCCGCGAGCGCCAGCGCGCCCGTCCCCGCGCGGCCCG
>SYBY01000032.1 GCA_005788585.1 Actinomycetota bacterium
ACCTCCTCTCCGACTGTTAGGGTGGCAATCCTTCCCACCCGGCGGTCCTGCAGGGGGTCGGTGGCGAGGGTCTCTGAACCACATGATGCGCAAGCTGCTGATCGTCCTGACCGCCGCGGTGCTGCTCGCCACCGTTGGCGGCCTGCATGCCAGTTTCGCCCAGAGCGAAGCGCGCACCCTGCTGCTCACCCTTTCTGACGGGCGCACGCTGACGGTCAGCGTCCAGGCCGCCCCCGGCACCCCGGTCGACCAGATCGCGGTCCCGGATGTCGGCGCCCCGGTCATCTCCGTCCAGGACGTCACGCCCCCGCCCGTGGAAGCCCCGCTCCCGCCGGCGCCCGAGACGACGACGTCCACCACGCCGACGACGACCTCCACGACGCCGCAGCGAGACGACACGTCGCTCGGCGACGCTGAGCCCGAGGCCGCCGAGCAGGGCGACCAGGAGACCACCGGGTCGAAGAAGCTCAAGAAGGCCGAAAAGGCTCAAGGTGAGCGTGAGGCTTCTGAGGAGCAGGGCGACGGCACCGAGGAGGACTCGTCGATCGCGTCCGACCCGAGCATGTCGACCTCGATCGCCGTCCCGGGCCCCGCGCCGGTCGGCGTCCCCAACTTCTTCATCGAGAAGTTCCGCATCCCGCCCTTCCTGCTGCCGATCTACCAGGCGGCCGGCATGGAGTACGGCATCCGCTGGGAGATCCTCGCGGCGATCAACGAGATCGAGACCGACTACGGCCGCAACCTCAACGTCTCGTACGCCGGCGCCCTCGGCTGGATGCAGTTCATGCCGCCGACGTGGAAGGCCTACGGCGTCGACGCCAACCGCGACGGCAAGAAGGACCCGTACAACCCGGTCGACGCGATCTTCGCCGCCGCCCGGTACCTGCGCGCCTCGGGCGCCGACAAGGACCTTCGCGGCGCGATCTTCGCCTACAACCGCGCCGACTGGTACGTCGACAGCGTCCTCATGCGCGCCAAGCTCATCGCGGGCCTGCCCACCGATCTGATCGGCTCGCTGT
Organism: Actinomycetota bacterium; assembly: GCA_005788585.1. The sequence continues at coordinate 1,020 of SYBY01000032.1, forward strand.
CCGGCCTGACCCAGGGGCTCTTCCCGGTCCACGCCTCCGCGCAGTACACCGGTGCGGTCGACCCGGAGAAGGCCACCAAGAAGAAGAAGGCCGGCGAGAACGCCGCCGTCCCGGTCGATGGTGACGAGGACCGGCGCCAGATCCGCATCTACGCCAAGCCGGGCTCGCCGGTCACGGCCGTCCAGGACGGCACGATCGTCGCCATGGGCGAGAACGACCGCCTCGGCAAGTTCGTCCGCCTGCGCGACGCCTACGGCAACACCTACACGTACGGTCACCTGAAGAAGCTGAGCACCGAGGTCGCCGTCGCGAAGCCGAGCAAGACGCAGACCGCCTCGGAGATCGCCAAGGAGCTCGCCCTCCCCAAGCGCGACCCGAAGCCGAAGTCCGCCGCCAGCACCACCTCGAAGAAGGCGCGCACGGCGGCCAACGGCAAGACGAAGGCGCCCGCCACCGCTGACGCCGACCAGGCGCCGCTCACCTCTCCTGCTCCGGCCCAGCCGGTGGAGTCGAAGGAGCGCCTGTTCGCCAATCCGAAGCGCCCCGCCGCCTACAAGGCCGGCGGCCGCGAGCAGCTCCTCGGTGACACGTCGTCCCTGCCCCAGGACGCCACCTTCCGCCGGTACTTCACCGTCGACTACGGCATGAAGCGCGAGGACGTCGTGCTCAAGCCCATGCAGATCGGCCGCCGCGTCATCGCGGGCACGATCCTCGGCCGCATCGGCACCCCCGACGGCGAGGTCAAGGACGAGCGCAACGCCAAGGCGCACACGCTGTTCGAGATCCGCCCGGCCGGCCGGGGCGCCCCGCGCATCGACCCGAAGCCCATCCTCGACGGCTGGAAGCTCCTCGAGTCCACCGCGATCTACCGCGCGAAGGGCAAGAACCCGCTGTTCGGCCCGGACGCCAAGCAGGCCACCGTCGGCCAGATCCTGCTCATGGACAAGCAGACGCTGCAGCGCCGCGTCCTGGCCAACCCGCGCATCGAGATCTACGAGGGCGGCCGCCGGGACATCGCCGCCGGCGTCATCGACCGCCGCGTCCTGGCCTCGCTCGAGTTCCTCGCGGCCAACGGCATGAAGCCGACGGTCACCAGCCTGAAGGCCGGCCGCAGCGGCGCCTACACCGCTTCGGGCAACATCTCCCACCACATGACCGGCACCGCGGTCGACATCGCCGCCATCAACGGCGTGCCGATCCTCGGCCACCAGGGCGAGGGCTCGGTCACGGACCTCGCGGTCCGCCGCCTGCTCACGCTGCAGGGCACGATGAAGCCGTCGCAGATCATCACCCTCATGCGGTACGAGGGCACCGACAACACCGTCGCGATGAGCGACCACCACGACCACATCCACATCGGCTGGCGGCCGATGTACGACCCGCGCAGCAAGACCGGGCGCCAGCTCGAGACGCTGCTCAAGCCGGGTCAGTGGGGCAAGCTCATCGACCGGCTCAACGAGATCGAGAATCCCGAGATCCCGACCGAGCCTTCGAAGTACGCGCTGACCGTCACGCCTCCGCGCGACGAGTCCGGCGACGACGCCGAGTAGCGTCGTCGTCTGTGAGCGGCGACACCGCCTTCCGCTTCGTCCAGTTCGAGCTGCCGTGGGC
>SYBY01000251.1 GCA_005788585.1 Actinomycetota bacterium
AGCGGATGCAGCACCCGCTCTTTCAGGGTGCTGTAACGCTGCTTGGGGAGGCGGAACGTCTTCGAGACGTGGCTGATCTCGATGGCGGGCGGGATGCCGGGCTTCCCCGCCGCACGGGCCTCCGCCGCGCTCTCAGTGGCTGCGACGGTCACCGGCGACACGATACGTGGTCCTCGTACATCTCCGCCCTCAACGGGCGGCGGACCGGAAAGATGCGAAAACCGTCAGAAGGGGAGTTCGGCGGCGATGTCGCGCAGCAACGGCGCCGTACGGTCACGCTCTGAGACATCGAGCGTGAGGTCGGACGGCCAGGCTATGCCCACGTCGGGGTCGTCGAACCGGAAGCCGCGCTCGACGGCTGGGTCGTAATAGGACGAGCACTTATAGATGACGTCGGCCACATCGGAGAGCACACAGAAACCGTGAGCGAAGCCGATCGGGATGTAGAGCTGCTTAAGGGTGTCGTCGTCGAGCTGGTGACCCTCCCATCGACCGTACGTCGCCGATTCGCGCCGCAGATCGACGACCACGTCGAGGATCTTCCCGCGGCCGCAACGCACGAGCTTGGCCTGGCCGTCCCCGATCGAGAAGTGCATGCCGCGCACGATGCCCTTGCGCGAACGTGAATGGTTGTCCTGCACCCAGGTCGCCGGGATGCCGGCCGCGGACCAGTCGTTCTCGCGGTAGCTCTCGTGAAAGAAACCGCGGTGGTCGCCGTGGACAGCCGGTTCGACGAGTAGGACGCCATCGAGCGAGGTTGGTCGGACGTGCATCGGCAGGGCAGGCTACTCGGCAATAGGATCCGCCCGCATGAAGGCGGTCATCCTCGCGGGCGGACGCGGTACTCGGCTGGCCGAGGAGACATCGAGCCGCCCGAAACCGATGGTCCCGATCGGCGGCAAGCCAATCCTCTGGCACATCATGAAACAGCTCTCGTCGCACGGTGTTGACGAGTTCATCATCTGTGTGGGCCATCTCGGCTACGTCATAAAGGAGTGGTTCGCGAACTACACGCTCCACACCTCGGACGTGACGTTTGACATGCGGACCGGTGAGATGCAGATCCACGCATCGACGACCGAGCCGTGGCGCGTGACACTTATCGAGACCGGGGAGGAGACCATGACGGGTGGCCGGCTGAAGCGGGTACTGCCGTACGTCGCCGATCAGGACGAGTTCCTGTTCACCTACGGTGATGGCGTCAGCGACGTCGACGTCGGCGCGCTGCGCGGGTTCCACCGCGACCACGGGAGGAAGGCGACCGTCACGGCGGTGCAGCCAACCGGTCGGTTCGGGGCGGTCGGCTTGGATCCGGGTGAGACACTCGTTCGCAGCTTCCACGAGAAGCCGCGCGGTGACGGCGCGTGGATCAACGGCGGGTACTTCATCCTCCACCCGTCGGTCGGCGACTACATCGCCGGAGACGCGACGCCCTGGGAGAACGAGCCACTCGAGAAGCTCGCCCAGGATGGCCAGCTCGCGGCGTACCGACACGAGGGCTACTGGCAGGCGATGGACACGCTGCGCGACCGGCTGACCCTCGACCGACTCTGGGACGAAGGGAACCCCCCGTGGCGGACCTGGGAGTAGACCCGGGCTTCTGGGCGCAGAGGACCGTCGTTGTCACCGGGCACACCGGGTTCAAGGGCGCGTGGCTCTCGCTGTGGCTAGCAAGCATGGGTGCGCGGGTCATCGGGATCGCGGATGAGGCGCCCAACGCGCCTGCGCTCTATACGGCGGCGAATGTCGCCGACGATCTCCAGCAGGACCTACGCGTTGACGTGCGCGATCGCAAGCGCCTCGCCGAGGCGGTCGAAGGGGCCGGTGCGGATGTGGTGCTGCATCTCGCCGCGCAGCCGTACGTCCGCCGGTCTTACGCAGAGCCGGTCGCGACGTACGCGACGAACGTCATGGGCACGGTGCACGTTCTTGAGGCGGTCCGGCACCTCTCATCCGTGCGCGCCGCCGTCGTCGTGACATCGGACAAGTGCTACGACGATCGGGGTGTCGGTCGCCCGTATGTCGAGAGTGACCCGATGGGCGGCCACGACCCGTACTCGAGCTCGAAGGGGGCGGCCGAGCTTGTCACCGACGCGTATCGCCGCTCGTACTTCCACGAGCCCGGGTCCGCCCGGATCGGCAGCGCGCGGGCCGGCAACGTTATCGGCGGTGGCGACTGGGGCGAGGACCGGCTCGTTCCGGACATCATGCGTGCCGCGCTCGCCGGCACGCCAATCGAGATCCGTAACCCGGACGCGATCAGGCCCTGGCAGCACGTCCTCGACCCACTCGCCGGCTATCTCATGCTTGCCCAGGCGTTGTTCGTCGATGAGCCGGAGACGGACACGGGCTTCAACCTAGGACCAGACCCGGAGGACACCCAGCCGGTCCGGGTCATTGTTGAGCGGCTCGCTGCACGCTGGCCTGACCAGCTGAGCTGGAGGCTCGATGAGCGGCCTTCGCCGCATGAGGCGCCGTTTCTAACTCTCGACTCCGCGCGGGCGCGAGAACGGCTCGGTTGGCAGCCGAAGTGGGGGGTCGGCGACGCGCTCGACGCGATCGTCGAGTGGTTCCTCGCCTACCGGGATGGCGGTGACGTCCGCGCTACGACGCTCGCGCAGATCGGGCGCCACCAGGCGACGCGCTGACGTCCACGAGTTCATGTACGACGTCGATGACGTAGTCGATGTGCGCGGCGTGGAGTCCGGGGAAGACGCCGAGCCAGAAGACGTGGTCGGTCGCGTAGTTGGAGTCGTCGAGCGTCCCGACGACTCGGTGTTCGATCCCGCGGTAAGCGGGCTGGCGCAGGAGGTTCCCGCCGAACAACAGCCGAGTGTGGACCCTGAGCTCATTGAGCCTGCGCACCAGCGTGTTCCGGTCGATCGGCCCTCCGGGCCGCACCGCCAGTGGGAAGCCGAACCACGACGGATCGCCATGCTCGGTCGCCCGCGGCAGAACGAAGACCTCCTCGAGGTCGGCGAGCCCGTCGTATAGTCGCGCGAAGTTCGCCTTCCGCGCTGCGGTGAACGCGTCGAGCTTGTCGAGTTGCGCCACTCCGACTGCCGCCTGCATGTCGGTGACCTTCAGGTTGTAGCCCAGGTGCGAATACGTGTACTTGTGGTCGTAGCCCGCGGGCAGGTCGCCGAGCTGCTGCGCGAACCGCTTCCCACACGTGTCCTCCTTGCCCGGCTCGCACCAGCAGTCGCGGCCCCAGTCGCGGAACGACTCGGCGATGACCTTCAACCGGCCGCTGTTGCACAGCACGGCGCCGCCTTCACCCATCGTCATGTGGTGGGCGGGGAAGAAGCTCACGGTCGCGAGGTCGCCGAACGAGCCGACCTGGCGGCCGCGGTATGTACTGCCGACCGCGTCGCAGCAGTCCTCGATGAGCCAGAGGTCGTGCTCGCGGCAGAAGGCTGTGACAGCGTCGAGGTCGAACGGGTTGCCGAGGGTGTGCGCGAGCATGACCGCGCGGGTCCTCGGGCTGAGCGCATCCTCGAGGTGCGTGACATCGATGTTGTAGGTACCGATGTCGACGTCGAGGAACACAGGCACCACACCATGCTGGATGTAGGGATTCACCGTCGTAGGGAACCCGGTGGCGACGGTGATGAACTCGTCGCCGGGCTTGACCTGCCGCGCGCCGTTCTGCGGAGACGTCGTCGCGCTGGCCGCGACGAGGTTCGCCGACGACCCGCTGTTGACGAGCAGCGTGTGGCGCAGGTCGAACACCTCGCGGGCGAAGCGGCGCTCGAACTCGGACGCGAAGCGGCCAGCGGTGAGCCAGAAGTCGAGGGATGCGTCGACGAGGTGCGTGACCTCGTGATCGTCGAAGACACGGCCGGCGACCGGGACGGGGGTGGTGCCCGGGGTGAAATCGCGGGCGGGGAAGGCGACATCGTGGTACTCGCGGACGAGGTCCAGGATCTGCGCGCGCAGCGCGCTGGCACGCTCTTTCGCGCCGCTCTCTCGGCCTGACCCCACGGCACGATCCTACTGAGCGCGGGGGTAAGGTCCGGGCCGTGTCTGATCCCGCGACCGACGACGTCCTGCGGCTGCGGCTGCGTGTCGAGGAGCTTGAGCACGAGCTCGCGCGCGTGCGGCGTGAGCAGGCGGCGGCCCGGGCGCAGCTCGACAGCGTGTCGCGCTCGCGGGTTTGGCGGGCCGCCGCGAAGGCGCAGGGGCTGGCCCGGCGGGCCCGGCCGGACGTCGTGGTTGCCGCGGCCGGGGGGCGGGTGGCGGCCGGCGTTACGCGGATCCCGCTCGCGGGGCTCCTCAGCGAGACAGACGGTGATGCGCGCTGGACGGACGAGGTCGTGATCGACGATGTCGCACTGCCTGGCCTGCTCGCCGATCCCCCGCTGGAGGTGACGTGGCGCGTGATCCCCCGTGGCAGGCTGCGACTGCGCGCGTTCGCCGGGATTCGCATCGCGGAGGCGCTCGGGAACGTCGGCGGCGTGCGATTCGTCGCGGTGGTCCTCGACGAACGGGGTCGCGAGGTGCGGCGGACCGAGCGCCTAGTCGACCCGGCCGGGTTTCCAGAGCAGCGTCGATGGCTGCCACTGAAGCTCGACCTCGGCGGGCTGCCGGCCACCGAGCACCGGCTCGCGCTGCGCACCGAGCTGCCTGACGGCGCGTCGCCCGAGTGGGCTTGGGCGGCGTGGGGGGACCCGGTGCTGCTGGCTGGAGCCCCAGATCCGCGTGGTGCGCTCGCGCGCGCGAGAGCGGTGCTGAGACGGGACGAGGACGTCGTCTTCGGTCCCGCCGTGGGCGCCCATCCGCGCGTGTCCTTCCTCGTCCCCGTTCACAATCCGGCCCCGGAGCTGCTGGAGCGGACGATCGCCTCGGTCCTCGCGCAGACATCACCGCACTGGCAGCTTTGCCTCTCCGACGACGGCTCGACCGACCCTGCCGTCCGCGAGATCGTCGAACGGGCCGCGCGGGACACGCGCGTGGTCCTCACTCGTGCCGAGATCGCCGGCGGCATCAGCGCCGCGACGAACGCCGCGCTCGCGTTGGCGACCGGGGAGTTCGTCGCCCCGCTGGATCACGACGACACACTCGAGCCAGGCGCCCTCGCGGCCGTCGGGGCCCGCTTGGTCGCGGATCCCTCCCTCGACGTCGTCTACACCGACAACGACAAGGAGCTCCCCGGCGGCGCCCGGTTCGCCGCCTCGCTGAAGCCCGACTGGTCGCCGGAGTACCTGCGGGCGTGCATGTACACGCTCCACCTCGGCGTCTACCGCAGGGCGCTCATCGAGCAGGTCGGCGGCTTCCGCAGTGCGTACGACGGCGCGCAGGACTACGACCTCGTTCTGCGGCTCGCCGACGCCGAGGCAAAGGTCGGCCATGTTCCCGAAGTGCTGCACCATTGGGGTGTGCACGCCGCGTCGACTGCGCAGGACGCCGACGCGAAGCCCGAGGCCTTCGAGCGCGGCGCGGCCGCCGTGCAGGATCACCTGGACCGCACCGGCATCCCGGCACGCGCGGTTCGCCTGCCGATCCCGGGTCGGTACCGGGTCGTCCACGACCGCGATCCGGACCTCGTCGTGGACCTCGTGGTGCCGGGACCCTCACCTGCGCCGGACGCGCTCGCCTTGCTCGAGGCTGACCCCCGCGCTCGCGTCACCGTCGTCACGGCGGGCGGCACCACGTGGGGTGAGCTGGCCGCCGCCGGGGTGGCGGCAACGACCGCGCCCGTGGTCGTGCTGTTCGAAGACAGGTGCGTGCCGGAGGTTGATGACTGGCTCGACGAGCTCGCGGGTCTCGTGCGCGAGCCGGGGATCGGGGCGGCCGGTGCGCTGGTCGTGGACGCTGACGGCGCGACGGTCCACGCCGGCGTCGTCCTGCCGCGCGGCGTCCCATTGCCGGTCCATCCGGGCGCCGACCCCGACGCTGAGGATCCACCCCCCGAACTCACGATGGTCACGAACCGCTCCGCCGCCGCCGGCGTGGTCGCGTTCGACCGCGCGGCGCTCCTCGCTGCCGGGGGGGTGGCGCCGCTCAATCGCCTCGCGCTCGTGGCCACGACGCTGCGTTTAGATACACGGGTCGTCGTGACCCCGCACGCGCGGATGAGGCTCGTCGGCGGCTCCCCGCGCGGCGCCGTGCTGGACCCCAGTGAACTCGTCGACCTCGCCGCCGGGTGCGGACCGGACCCCTTCTACAATCCGGGGCTGTGGGCCGACCGCGCCGCGCACGTCGTGCCCGTTGCGCGCCAGCGCGGAGGGTTCACCGGGTGAGCCGTGAGCCACGGATAGCCGGGGTGAACGTTGTCGGCCCGCTCCGCGCAGAGTCCGGGGTCGGCGAGGCGGCGCGCGCTGTCGTCGCCGCGCTCGACGCAGCCCGGATCCCGGTGCTTCCCGTCCTCCCGCCGGAGACGTCGGTATCGCGCCAGGGGGTGCGGTTCGGCGCCGTCGGCGTGGCCGAGGCGGCGTTCCCGGTCACCGTGCTCTGCCTCACCGCGGTGGAGACACCTGGGTTTGCCGGTGCGGCTGGCCCGTCATTCTTCCGTGGGCGCCACACGATCGGGCTGTGGTGGTGGGAGGTTTCGTCGTTTCCCGAGCCGCTGCACCCGGCGTTCGCTCACGTCGACGAGGTGTGGGCGGGCTCCACGCACGTCGCGGCGGCGCTCGCGGGCCCGGCGGCCTCGTCCGGCGTGCCGGTAACCCCAGTGCGGATCCCGGTCCGCCGCGCCCGGACGCGGCGGATCCGGCGCGCCGAGCTCGGTATGCCCGAGGGCTTCGTCTTCCTCACGGTGTTCGGGTACTACTCGGGCGTGGCGCGGAAGAACCCGCTCGGCGCGATCGAGGCGTTCCGTCGCGCGTTCGGGCCTGGCGAGGGCGCGTCGCTCGTCGTGAAGTGCATCGACGAGGACGCTCATCCCGAGGAGCACGCCGCGCTGCTTGCAGCGGCCGCGGAGCATCCGGACGTTTACGTTCTGCCCGGGTACATCAGCCGGGATGCGATGGACGCGCTGGTGCAGCGCAGTGACGCGGTCGTCTCGCTGCACCGCGCCGAGGGATTCGGATTCACTCCCGCCGAGGCGATGGCGTGCGCCAAACCTGTCATCGCCACCGCCTATTCGGGCAACCTGGACTACATGACGGACGACAACTCACTGCTCGTACCGGCTGGACTTGTCCCCATCGGGGCGCATGGTGGGCCCTACCCGCCCGACGGCGAATGGGCCGAGCCGGACCTCGATATCGCTGCACGTCATATGCGGCGCATCGTCGCCGAGCCCGAGTTCGGCCGGCGGCTCGGGGAACGCGCCGCGCGCGACCTAGCGGCCCGGTTCTCGACGGACGCGGCAGGGGGGATCATGCGCGCGACGATGCTCCCTCATGCGGATGCACATCGCTGGGCAAGGGCGCGAGCCCGCGCGTTGGCGCTTCGGCTGCGACGGCGCAACCTCGGCTGACCGGCTGCGTTTCAGTCCGAGCCGCTAACGTTCGCCCACCCGGCGGGCATACGGGTGCGTCCGCATCACCGCCCAGCCCCACGGCGCAACCGCTGGTTGCGCGCAGTTCCGCGTTCCCAATGTCCACGCGCACCGAGACCCCCACCGCCACCGAGCCGGGGCCCGAAACCCCGCAGCCCGACGATTCCGGGACGCGCTCCCTCGGGCAGGCACTGCTACGCGAGTGGCTGCCGATTACGCTGCTCTTCCTCGTTCTCGGCTGTGTCCTCACTTGGCCGCTTGTGACGCATATGAGCAGCGGCTTCTTCGGGTTCGGGAACGACAACTGGGGTGGCATCTGGAACGGCAAGTGGATCCACGAGGCATTCTGGGGTCCAGAGTCGACGGGCTTCACCCGAGAGATCCAGTTTCCATTCGGCTACGAGTTCGACGATCGGTACATCCAGCCGTACGACCGGCTGATCGCGATCCTCTTCGGTTCGATCGGCGACGGGCTCTTCGCCTACAACCTCATGGTCCTCGTGTCGTTCCCGCTCTCGGGCGTGTCGATGTACGCGCTCGCGAAGTACCTCACGGGCAGCGCGCCCGCTTCGCTCCTCGCGGGAGTGATCTTCTCCGCGTCTCCATTCCACGTGGCGATGTCGATGCAGTACCCGCCAATGGCGAGCATCTTCGTCGCGCCGTTGTTCGTGCTCGCTCTGCTCGTCGCCGTGCGGCGCGGGCGGATCGTCGATGCGGCGTGGCTCGGTGCGGCGTTCGCGCTCGTCTGGATCACGTCTTATTACTACGGGTGGTTCGCGATCTGGTTCGCGATTCCGTTCCTCATCGGTGTTGCGGTCGTGGGCCTCTGGCGCGCCCGGCGTGAGCACCGTGTGGCTGCGGCGCTGCGTGACGGAGCGAGATTCGTCGTCACTCGCGGCACGGTCGCGGCCGGCACGTTCCTGGTACTCGCCGTACCGTTGCTGATCAGTCTCATCAGCAAGGTCCTGTCGGATCAGGGAACGTACGCGCGACAGGAGGCCGACCTCGACTACACCGCGGTGCGGCCATGGCAATACGTCTTGCCTCCGCACGACAACCCGGTTTTCGGGAATCTGACGAGCGACGTCGTCCTCACGCACACCGGGATCCTGCCCGTGTACGAGCAGAGCGTGTACATCGGCGTCGTTGCGGGCCTACTCGCGCTCGTCGCGTTCGTGTGGTGGTCGCGCGCGCGACCGGCGGCGCGGGTCGCGTTCATCCCGCTGCTGCTAGGGGCGGCTTTCTGCGTCCTCCTCACGCTGGGGCCGAAGATCCCATACGAGGTCACCTCGATCGGTGACTGGCTCTCCCCCGGCACGAATCCGCATTTCGACGGACCGGTTGCATGGATCTACGACCTGTCGCCGAACTTCCGCTACTACGGGCGTGCGTTCGTCTTCGTGAGTACGGTGCTCGCGTCCCTAGCAGCCGTCGGCCTCACGCTTCTGTTCGCGCGGTTTCGCGCCGACCGGCGCCCGTGGATTCCGTGGGCGGCCACTGCCGCGCTCTCCGGCCTCGTGCTGCTCGAGTTCATCGGAGTGCCACCCAGCCGATTCGTGGACCTCAGCACTCCGCCATGGGTGCAGGCCGTGAAGGAGCTGCCCGGTGAGGCGCCGGTCATCGAATACCCGCTCGGCGAGTATTCGTCGCCGCGCAGCCTTCAGGACAACTACTGGCAGACCCGCCACGGCCACCCGACGGTGAATCCGCCCCTCACCCCGGAGTCGCAGGCGTTCCAACGCTCGGTCGACGACCCGGACAGCTACCTGACGGGGAGGATCCTCTCGCAGGCGGGCGTTAAGTACGCGGTGATGCGCACCGACCTTCCTGCGCCGACGTTCCCGCCTTACCAGCCGGCGCTCCCCGTCGAGGAGATGAAGCCCACGGATGGCGCGAAGAACCCTTGGTTCAGGCTGTACAAGCGCACGAAGGACGCGATCATCTACGAGGTCCTGCCCAGGCCTTCGCGCCAGGTTGACTACGCGGTCGTCGGGTTCGACGCCGGGTGGGGTGACCTCGAGGTCGACGCCACCGGACGGTGGCGCTGGACCCGCAACCCGGACAGCCAGATGACGATCTACTCGTCACGCAACGTGCGGCAGGCGACGATGACCTTCACCGCCACGAGCTTCAACGAGCCCCGCGCAATGGTGCTCTCGCTCGACGGCAAGGAGGTCTACCGGCGCAAGATCCCGGTGGGCAAGACCGTGAACGTGAGAGCGCCGATGCGGCTGCGCAAGGGATCGCAGAAGCTACTCATGTCTAGCGATCCGCCGCCGACGATCGTCGACTCCGTGCTGCGCAACGGGGATCTGCGGGCCATCGGGTTGCGGGTCACGCCCCCGAGGATCACCGTGGACGACCGCCAATGACCACACCAGTTATGTACCTGTCGCTCGTCGTTCCCGTCTACAACGGGGAGTCGTTCGTCGAAGAGAACGTGAGCCACATCGTTGAAACGCTCGCGCGTCAGGGGCGAAGCTTCGAGGTGATCGTCGTCTGCGACGGCTGCACCGACCGGACGGAGGAGCGTGCTCGCGCCATCTCCGACCCTCGAGTGCGCGTCCTCGCGTACGGCACGAACGCCGGGAAGGGGGAGGCGGTTACGAAGGGACTGCTCGCATCGCGGGGGCGGCTCGTGGGCTGGCTCGATGCCGATCTGGACATCGAACCCGAAGTCATCCTTCGGGCCGCCGAGCGGTTCGAGCAGGAACCGGTCGACGCGGTGATCGGCTCGAAGCGCCACCCCGACAGCGAGGTCACGTATCCGTGGCTGCGGCGCCTGTACTCGTGGGGCTTCCAGCGGCTCGTCGCGTTCCTGTTCCGCTTCAGCGCACGCGACACGCAGGTCGGCGCGAAGCTGTTCCGCCGCGAGGCGATCGACGTCGTCGCCCCTCTGTTGCTGATCAAGCGCTACGCGTTCGACCTCGAGGTCCTCGCCGTGGCTGCGGAGTTCGGCTTCGACCGCGTCGAGGAGATCCCGATCGCCCTCCAGTACCGGTTCTCCGGCACCCAGATCAACTGGAAGGCCGTGCACCAGATGATGCTCGACACGCTTGCGATCGCATACCGGATTCACCTGCGGCACTGGTACGTCCGCCGGTTCGCATCGCTCGAGCGCCAGCGGATGGATGCGGTCGTCGCCTCCCGCGAGCAGATGGCCGAGGCCCGCGGCTCGGAGATGGTCGCACCCTGACGCTCAGTCCGCGGCCGGCGCCGCCGGAGCGCCCGCCACGCGATAAAGGGTGTACTGATCGTCCCGGGCAATCTCACGGTACGCGCGGGTCGGCGTTCCAGGTGGGGCGAGGCCCACCGGCACCTCCCGGTTACGCTGGAGGAGCACGTAGCGGATACCGAGCTTCGCGAGCCGGCGCGCGGTGCGGTCGTCGAGCCGGGTGAGGGTGAGCGCGCGCCGCTCTGCAGCGGTCCCGGGGTCATAGCCGTTCAGGAGACGCCGGTGGTGGAACTCCTGCCGGTAGAGCTGGTCGTACGGGCCGGCGGTGCTCGGGATAAGCGGGTACTCAGCGACGGCGCCCGCGGGCTGGGTGCGCAGCGTCGCGTAGATCGGTGGCTCGGGGCTGAAGCTCGTGATCGCGTACCGCGCTCCGCGGACATCGAGGAACACAAGCACGGCGGCTGCCACGAGCACCGCCGCGCGCAGGCCCGCCCGCGGCGTGGCGCGCAGCCGGGCGAGACCGATCCCGGCGAGGAGGCACACCGCGAGACCGACGATGAGGCCGAACCGCCCGTAGATGCGCCATGTCGTCGTCACCTCGCCGACGAACGAGGCCGGGAAGCGGATCGTCACGCCTCCGACGGCCAGGGTCGGCGGCATCGACCACACGAGCGCTGCGGCTGCGAGCAGGACGAGCGAGACGACGTCGGCGCGCAGCCGCGGACGTGCGCCCCGTCGCGCCGCTGCGACGCACGCGACGAGTGCGAGGGTCAGGACGGTAAGCCCGAGGTAGAACGTCGTCGTGACGCCGGTCCGCGAGGCGGGCAGGTCGAGCCATCCGAGGATGCGGCTTGACGGTGGCGGGTCGAGGAACTCCTCCGGGCGAGCCGAGTACAGGTAGACCTCCCCGAGCGCACGCTCGCGCACACCGGTGTGCTCCGCCGTCGCGGTGACCGTTCCGTAGACCACGGCGGCGGCGACGAGCACGAGGACCGCCCAAGCGAGGCTGCGCACGTGTGCGCCGAACGTCCCATCGAACGACGCGACGAGGAGCGTCGCCGCCGCCAGCGCGGCGAAGGCGACCGTCCCCATGAGCAGGAAGTACGGGTTCCAGGACACCGCGACGACGGCGGCGGCGCCGAGCAGCAGCCCGTTTCGGCGGGTTGGAGCCTCTTGCACGACGATTGCGCGCCAGACGAGCAGCACGATGACCCAGAGGTGCACGAAATCCGGCGCCGACACGGCGTTGAAGACGTTGCTGAGCGAGAACGCCGCCGCCCAGCCCGCAACGCCGCCTGCCCAGGCATCCCCTGTCTGGCGGCGGACCAGCAGCATCGTCGCGGTCCCCGTGAGGACGAAGCCCGAGAGGACGAGGAGATTCATTGTCACGACGGCGCCGAACACCAGCGACCCGAGGTACATCAGAAGTGACGACGGCCACGTGGCGACGTGGAATGGGTAGTTCACGTCCAGGCCCTCTGGTGCGGCGAAGCTCTCGATCCGGCCCGGGAGGAACGGGAACGCATGCTGCGCAAGCTCGCGGTACCCGGTGAGGTTGCCGACGACGTCGCCGCCCGGACCCCACACCGCGTCGGTGAGGTGGGTAGGCATCGGCCACGTCAGCCAGATCGCGTACGCGAGGTACGCGAGCGACGCGATCGTCGGGGCGACGACCGGCGTAGACCAGGACAAGCGGCGAACGTCGCCGGTGGGAGATGTGAGCAGAGCCAAACGGCTGGGCATGCAGGTACGAGGGGGTGATGGGTGGTGCTCGGACCTTCGCGCGTAGCTCGGGCCGCAGGATCAACGCTACGCTTCCGCGAGGTTTCCGCGCCTTTTCCCCTGTCGGGACGTTATCCACTCTCGACGTCCACTGGCCCCCCGCTTTCCGTGAGATTCATTCGAGACAGCCCGACCGCGGAGCGCCCTCCGCAGATCGCCGTCACCCCGCCGCCGCCCACCCCGGCTCGGGTGTCGATGCGCACACGGCGCGGGGTATCTGCGCTCGCCGTGCTGACGGTCGGCGCAAGCGCGCTGAACTACGGGTCGAACCTCGTTTTCAGTCGGCTGCTGGACCCGGTGGGCTTTGGTGAGCTCACGGCGCTGCTCGCACTCGCCGTCATCGTGGTGGTCCCGACCGCCGCGGCGCAGACCGTCATCGCCGAGCGGATAACGACCTACGTCTCGGCCGGCGACCTCGCGCGGGCGAGGTACTTCGTTCGGCATGCGATTGCGCACGTCACCGTGATCGCGTGCGTCGTAGGCGCTGTCTACGCGGCGTGCATACCGCTTATCGTTAGCGCGTTCAATTTGCGCCAGCCTGGCCCGGCGGTCGCGCTTGGCCTGTTCATCGTCCTGGCGTTTCTGCAGCCGGTGGCCCTGGGCGTGCTCCAAGGAATGGAGCGATTTGCCGCATTCGGGACAATGCAACTTGCAGTCGCGGTCTCGCGCATCGCGTTTGGCGTGCCGTGGGTGCTGGCGGGTGGCGGTGCGGGCGGAGCTATCGCCGGACAGGCGTTCGGCGTCGCGGTTGTGCTCGTGGGCACTGCGTGGCTACTGCGCGACCTTGTGCTGAGCCGTGGGTCCGGGGCCGCGACTGCCGGGCTCCGCCGCAGGCCAGACGTCCGAACGATCCATGCGAGCACTGCATTCGTGGCTTTCGCCGTCCTCTCAAATTTCGATCTCCTTCTCGCGACGCTGTTCCTCCCGCCCGAAGAGGTCGGGATGTATGCCGCCATAGCGACCGTCGGAAAGCTCGTGATGTTCTTGCCAATGGCGATCTCCGTCATCCTCGTGCCGGATGCGACGAAGAGCCGGGGTTCTGTCGCCGAGCAGCGTCAGGTGCTGCGACGGTCCGCATTGCTCGTCTTTGTAACCGCGGGCGCCGCCGCGCTCCCGGCCGTCGTGGCGCCAAGCTTGCTCGTCCGCGTCATGTTCGGCCCAGGCTACGAGGACGCCACAGGCGGTGTACTGCCGATCGTCATCGCTGGAGCAGCACTGTCGATGCTGTATCTCCTCGTCGTCTATGCGGTGACGATCTCGGACCGCCGGTGGACGATGGTGCTCGCGTTGGGAGTCGGCCTCCAAGTGATCGGAATCGCTACCTTCCACGACTCACCGGTGCAGGTCGCGACCGTGCAGGCCGCCGTGACGATCATCGTCCTGGCAGTGAACGAATCGTGGTTCCACGCGATCCTGCGACGCCCTCGACCTTCAGCCTGAGGCGCAGATGACGAGAAGGACCGCCGATGTCCATACCGAGTTCTACGAGCAGGTCGCGACCTACGATCGTCCGGTCGAGCGTCATGACGTCTTCCTAGAGGCGTACCGTCGCCAACGTGCCCGTGCCAGGCGGCCCCTTGCGGTGCTCGACGTAGGCTGCGGCGAGCACGCGGTTCTCGGCGAGGGCATCACCGCGCCGGATACGTACTTCGGAACGGACGTAAAGGAGTCGATTGCCGCAGAGCTCGAGCACTACGCGTCCCTCGATCTCGACCGCGATGAGCTGTCCTCCGCGTTTCCGAGCCAGCGCTTCGACGTCATCTTCTGCGGGGAGGTCATCGAGCATGTCTTCTCGCCTGACCGCCTCCTGCGCCAACTCGCGAGTATCGCCGCCGACGACGGCATAATCGTGCTATCGACGCCCAACCTGGCGTATTGGGTGAATCGCATTCTGCTCGTGCTCGGGTTCAACCCACTGTTCGTCGAGAACTCGGCCGACGTCGTGCTTGGCCGCCGCTTCAAGCGCCTCGGCCAGGGCAACCCGACCCAGGGCCATATCAGGCTGTTCACCCACCGAGCGCTGCTCGACCTTCTCGCCCGTGAACGCTTCACCGTGCTTGACATCACGTCGGTCCCCGTTTGGAACCTCCCCGGAGACCGGCTGGTCTGCCGGCTCTCCCCGCATTTCGGTCCCAACACTGTCTACGTGTTAGAACCACCGCACGCTAGATGAGGATCCTCATGCTGAGCTGGCGCTCGCCCGGTCACCCGCAAGGTGGTGGAGCGGAGAACCTGACGCACGAGACCTTGCGCCGGGCGGTCGAGCGCGGCCACGACGTCACGTGGTTCTCTGCGATGTGGCCCGGTGCTGCGCCGGTGGAGGAAGTCGACGGGATTCGCGTGCTGCGCCGAGGCCGGCAGTGGACGGTGCACATCCAGGCGTGGCGGTGGCTGCGGCGGCGCCAGGACGACTACGATCTCATAGTCGATCAAGTCAACACAATCCCGTTCTTCACCCCACTGTACGTTTCGAGCGCGAAGCGGCGGCTCTTGATCTTCCAGACGGCGCGGGAATACTGGTGGCGTCAGACTCGCGGCGTGTTCCGCCTGATCGCGCCGGTCGGGTACGTGCTCGAGCCGTGGTACCTGCGCCTGTACCGGAGAACCCCGGCGATCACGATTTCCGCCTCCACACGGAATGAACTCATGGCGCTCGGACTGCCCGGGGGCGCGATCCAGATCATCCCGATGGCGAACACCTTCCCCGCGGTCGAGGAACTCGGCGACAAGAGACAGCCTTTCAGTGTCATCGTGGTCGGACGCCTCGAGCCGGCGAAACATGCCGAGCAAAGCATCGAGGCCTTCGCCGCGCTCCAGCGCGAGATCCCGGATGCGCGGCTCGACATCGTGGGCGCGGGACAGCCGACGTACCAGCAGCAGCTTGCAGCGCAGGTCGCCCGCCTCGAACTCCAGAATGTGACGTTTCACGGTCGGGTCAGTGAGGACGACAAGCACGCCTTGATGGCCGCAGCGGCCGTCCACGTCTTTGCGTCGCACCGCGAAGGCTGGGGGCTCACGGTGACGGAAGCAGCCGCGCTCGGCACGCCATCTGTCGGCTACGACGTCCCTGGCGTCCGTGACTCAATCGCCGATCCTGCCTGCCTCGCCCCGCGTGGAGATACCGCGGCCCTGGGTGCGCTCCTCATCCGCCTCGCACGCGAGGGCGAGTGGTACGACGACGTGCGCCGGGCCGCTTGGGAGCGTGCACGTGGGCTGTCCTACGAGGCGACCACCGATACCTTCCTGGCAGCGCTGCATGCCTGACGCCGCCAGCATCAGTGTGGTGCTCCCGACCCTCAACGCGGCGCGGCACCTTGATGCCTGTCTGGCTGCCCTGCACGCCCAGGAGTACGCAGGCGATGTTGAACTCATCGTCCCGGACGCCGGGTCCACCGACGGCACTCGTGAGATCGTCGAGCGTTACGGCGGGCGGGTACTCGAGAATCCGCTGAAGTCTGGCGAGGCGGGTAAGGCAGTCGGCGTGAAGGCCGCGACCGGCGAGCTTGTCCTGCTGCTGGACTCGGACAACATCCTTGTCGGGCGTGACTGGCTGACCCGGATGGCGCAGCCGTTCTCAGAGGATCCACAGGTGTTCGCCTGCGAGCCTGCCAGGTTTGCCGCTGATCCGGCAGACAACTTCATCAACCGCTGGCACGGGCATCTTGGCGCCGCCGATCCGCTGACGATCTTTACCGGCAATTACGCGCGCGATTGCGCGGTGACAGGTCGCTGGACTGACGCCCCGCACCGCGCGGAGCCTCGCGAGGGGTGGGATCGGATCGAGCTTGACCCGAAGGCGGTTCCGGTCCTCGGAGCCAACGGCTTCATGATCCGGCGTGTGATGTACGACGTGCTACCCGTGGGCGACTACCTCTTCGACCTGGACTATGTGCACGACCTCGTCCAGGAGGGATACACCGTGGTCGGTCGACCGGACGTTGCTGTCCGACATATCTTCTGTGACGGGATTGTTCAGTTCCGGCGGAAGACGCGCCGCAGGGTCGACGACTTTTTCTACTTCGCTCGGGAGGGCACGCGCTCCTATCCGTGGACAGAGGGCCGGCGGACACGTGCGATCGTCGACTTCGTCCTCGCGACGGTGCTCGTCGTGCCGGTAGTCCGCCAGGCGCTCATTGGTCAACGCCACGTAGCGGACCCGGCCGCATGGGCCTGGCACGTCGTGGCCTGCTGGGTAACGCTGGGCGTCTACGCATCCGGTGTCATTCGTGGCCGGCTGCGGCCGCAGATGCTCAGCCGCGAGGGCTGGCGGCAGTAGCCGCCTCGGGCAGCTGCAAGATCACGTCCCGCGCAATCGCGTGCGCAGGCGGCGTGGACGCCCATACCACGCGGGGACGGCGGCCCCACAGTTCGGAGACTAGATCCAGGGTTTCGTCCAGCGAAAGACCATCTCGGGCATCGGTGGAGACTTCGAGTGCCATCCACGTCCACGAAAGCGATGCAACGCCCCGGATGACCTCGGCCTCCGCGCCCTCCACGTCAATCTTGATGAGGTCGATGTGATCTGGGATGCCGAGTTCGGCGCGGGTGGCCGCGTCGAGCGGCCCAGCGGCAACCGTCACAGACTGGGCGCTTGCGGGCATGCCGGACTCCGAGTTCGCTCGCACGAAGCTGCCCTGCGCGGACTTGTCCGGGACTGACCACAGAAGGCGGTCGCCGGAATTCGCGCTCACCGCGTGCGGAACAACGCACCAGGACGGCAGGAGGGCCGTGTTCTGCTTGAGCAGCGGCACGACGTGCGGGTTAGGCTCGAAGCTCCACCCCTTGACGCCGGGTGAGGCGTGCGCGAGCGACACTGCGAACTGACCGAGGTTCGCGCCGATGTCTACGGCTGTGTCGATGTGGCCCCCCATGAAACGGACGAGCCGCTCGGTTTCTTCGGGGTACGCCCCGAGCAGGATTGGCGTGAACGGGTTGTCGAACCTGAAGGTGGTCCCGAGATACAGGACCTCCCGGCGCCTGCGCGCAACGCTGGCGTAGCGGCGCGCCCAGAAGGCCGCGCGCTGGCGAGGGGTGAGCAACGAGGACCGGGCGAGAGACGCGTCGATGGTCGCGAGGTCTCGCACCTTGGACGTAAAGCCGGGCACGCCGCCAGTCTGCCACGTACGCGGCTGTGGGCCGTGGCCGGGGTGCCCTCGGTGGGGCCACACGGCTACGATCGGCTGCTCATGGCTGGCCCCCCGCTGACGTTCCTGACCGTCGCGCTCGCCCCCGAGCTGCCGTTCGCACGAGTCCTCGCGCGAAGTGTGCTCGAGCGGCATCCCGATGCGCGGGTGGTCGTTGTCTTGGCTGACCGCGCCACGCCGACCGATGTGCCGCCGGGTGCTGAAGGCGTAGGGGTTTCCGAACTCGGGCTCGACGTCCCGCCGCCGCAGGTCGCCTTTCTGGCACCCGCCTGGGCCACCCTGATGGCGCTGACGACGATGCTCGAGCGCGAGTTGGAAGAGGAGGGCGGGCCGATCGTCGTTCTCGCGCCCGACACTGTCTTGTTGGGGACGGTCGAGCCGCTGCTCGCCGATGCGCCGATCACCATGGTTGCAAGAGATGTCCCGGCGCCGCCCGACGATGGGCTGCATCCGGACGCCGAGGACCTCGCTCGCCTTGACCCCGTTGAGCCGGGTGTTCTCGTGTTCCGGCGCGAGCCGGCCGCCCGCGACGTCGTCCAGGGCTGGCGCGAGGCGCTTGAGGCGACCCCCTGGGCTCTTCCTGCCGAGGGAGAATTCGGCGCGATGCTCGCCGCCGTCCGCGAACGGCGGCCCGACGATGTCGCGACGCTAACGCCCGCCGGGGTGCTCGCGTGGTGGAGCCTTTCGGGCCTCCAGCTCGTGCGGGACACGGACGGCACTGTTCGTGCCGACGGTGTACCCGCGATGCTGTTTCGCCTGTCCGAGTTTGACATCGGCCTGCCGACGCGTCTGCACCCAGGGCTCACGCGTGTGCGAGTCAGCCAAGAGCCGGTTCTGAGAGACCTTCTTGCGGAGTTCACCGATCGTCTGCGTGCCGCCGGGAGTGACGGCCGCCGACCGGCGCAGTTGCGCTTGCCTGACGGACGGCCTTTGCCTCCTGCGATGGCAGGACTCATGGCTGAGGCGCTGGTCAGCGGCCAGCTCGAGGAGCCCCCACGGGACAGGGCCGGCTGGAGTCGGTTCTACGCACTGCTCAACGAGCCAGCAGACTGGGGACGCGACCTCGGGATGACGCGCTACCTCGACGCGCTGTGGCGATCTCGTGACGACCTCCGCGAGGTGTACCCGGATGTCCGAGCTTCGGACGGCGCCGGGTATGCCGGGTGGGTGTGGGTGTACGGGCGCGACCTCGTCCCCGATGAGCTCTTGCCGCCGCGCCCGCCCCACATCCCGCCGGATGCCCGCTCAGCTGGCAGGTGGGACAGCACCGGACCGGAGGTCAGCGATCCACTGTGGGGGGTCAACGTGGCCGGCTTCTTCCGGTCCGAACTCGGACTTGGCGAGGCCGCGCGGCTGGTCATCTCCGGACTCGACGCGGCGCGCGTGCCTGCTCTCCCGGTCCAGGGGTCGTTCGTGCCGCCGTGCCGCCAGGGCACCGACTTCACGTTCGCGACACCCGATGAGGCGCCCTACCCGATCAACGTTCTGTGTCTCAACGGTGACGCGATCCCGGCTTTCGTCGAGGAGGCAGGTGCCGACTTCTTTGAGGGTCGGCACACGATTGCATTGTGGTGGTGGGAGGTAGGCGACTTGCCGGCCTCGTGGCACGAAGCGTTCCGCTGGATCGATGAGGTGTGGGTCGCGACTGACCACATCAAGCGCTTGATCGAACCGAGCTGTCCGGTGCCAGTGACGAAGGTCACCCTCCCAGTCGCCGAGCCGCCCGTGTCTGGGGCGACGCGCGCGCAACTCGGGCTGCCGGAGGACGACTTCGTATTCCTCTACGTCTACGACTACCACTCAACGGAGGCCCGCAAGAACCCCGTCGGCCTGGTGCGTGCGTTCAAGCAGGCGTTTGAGGAGGGAAGCGGCGCGCACCTCGTTCTCAAGTGCATCAACGCCGACACGATGTTCGCCCACCACGATCGCGTGCTCCTCGAAGTGGGCGACCGCAGCGACGTGACCTTCGTCGACCGGTACTTCTCCGTGGGGGACAAGAACGCGCTCATCGCGCGCAGCGACTGTTACGTGTCCCCGCATCGCTCCGAGGGTTTCGGCCTCACTCTCGCTGAGGCGATGCTCGTCGGCACACCCGTGATTGCTACGAACTACGGCGGCGTCCTGGAGTTCCTCAATGAGAAGAACGCGTACCTCGTCGACTTCGTGATGCGGCCGGTCGGCGAACACGCAGAGCCATACCCGGCCGACGCGGAGTGGGCTGATCCGGATCTCGACGAGCTCGCTCGCCGCATGCGCTATGTCTTCGAGCATCGTGAGGAGGCTGCGTCACGTGCCGAGCGAGGTGCGCGTGAGGTGCGGGCCGGGCACGGTCCGGATGCCGCGGGCCGCTCGATGGGGGCCCTGCTCCAGGCGCGGTACGCCACCCTCGCTGCGCAGGGGGCGCACGCGCTACGCGTCCGGCGGACCGCGCCGCTGGACCTGAGCGCGCCAGCAGGTGAGGTGCGAGCCGTGCTTCGCACAGCCACCGAGCGCGGCGGCGGCGTTCGAGGCCGGGCCGACCAGGTTCGCCAGCGCATCAGCCGGCCGGTCACCGCTCGCCGAGACGCTGTTGACGCGCAGCTCATCGACAAGATCTCCTGGCTTGACGAGCGGGTCCGCACGCTAACGGCCGAGCTCGACCGCCACCGGATGGCCGCGCACGCTGAGGTCCTCGCCCAGTTCCGGCGCATGACGGCCGAGCTTCAAGCCGTCGCTCGGGTCGAGGAAAAGCGGAGTCACGAGCTTGCCGAGCGGACGGACGCTCTCTCGCGCAGTCTCGAGCATCACCTCGCCGAGCACGGCGTCCTGCCGTTCATGGCTGAGGGGCGAGCACCAACGCTGCGCGACCATCCGGTATCGGGCCGCGTCCTCGGCTACGACGGAGGAACCGGCGACTTCGAGCCGTACCGGGCGTTCACCGACGTCTTCCGTGGAACCGAGGAGCGTGTGCGCGAGTTGCAGGAGCCGTACCTCTCGCTGCTGCGCGACGCGGCTCCCGTGCTCGACACCGGCTGCGGGCGCGGGGAGATGTTGGACTTGCTGGCTGCGGCGGGCGTAGCTGCGCGCGGCGTGGACGGCGATCCGGGGATGGTCGAGCACGCGAGGCGCAAGGGTCACGACGTCGCCATCGGCGACGTCAACGAGCACCTCGACGGGCTGCCCGAGGGATCGCTTGGTGCGATCGTGAGTCTTGAGGTGGTCGAACACATGCCGGCCGACGCGCTCGAGCGGTTCCTTCGGCTCGCACGCAGCCGCCTACGCGACAACGGAGTACTCATCGCTGAGACAGTCAACCCCCATGCGCTGTTCGCGCTGAAGGGTTTCTGGCTCGACCCGACGCACCATCACCCGCTCTTCCCGGAGGCACTGCTCACGCTCGCACGCATAGCGGGCTTCCCGTCGGCGTATGTCTTCCACCCGACTGGGACGGGTGACGTGGAGCACGACCGCACGAGGCAGCCGACGTACGCTTTAGTGGCCCGAGCCTGAGGGCTCTGCCGCTCTCGATCGTCGTCGCCACGGCGCATTCTGGCCCAAGGCCCGCTGCGTGCCCGCGTATCCGCGTTCAAGTCGCACCGCGCCTCGGATCGGCGTCCGTGCCCGTCTAGATCGGCCGGGCGACGAAGGGCTGCCACGCGCTGCTCGCACCCGGCAGTTCACGCGCACGCGAGTAGCGCGCCACGACCCGCCGCGATCTCACCCCGCGCTCTACCCTGTCAGGTCGGCATGCGCCTCCCCGAGATCACCCCACGCACCTACGCCTGGGTCGCCACCTCCGCCACGGTCAGCCTCGCCCTCATCGTGTTCACCGGCGCCGGCGTCCGCCTGACCGGCTCCGGCCTGGGCTGCACGAACTGGCCGACCTGCGATGGCAGCGTCATCGCCCCGATGACCGTGCACTCCTGGATCGAGTACGGCAACCGCCTCATCAGCGGCCTCGTCGGACTCCTCGCCATCGCCGCGGGCCTGCTGGCCTTCCGCCGCCGCCCCTACCGCAAGGACCTCGCGATCCTCGGCACGCTGCTGCCCCTCGGGGTCGTCATGCAGGCGATCCTCGGTATGTGGACGGTCAAGTACCACCTCCAGCCCGGGTTCGTCATGGGGCATTTCCTGCTGTCGATGGTGATCCTCATCGCCGCCGTGATGCTGGTCTGGTGCGCCTGGCACGAGCCCGGCAGCCGGCCACGCAACCCGGACATGCTCGCCGTGTGGGGCACGCGGGCGCTCTTCCCGCTGAGCAGCCTCCTCTTCTTCATGGGCACCGTCGCCACAGCGGCCGGTCCCCACCCCGGGAGCGCCCGCACGGGCGAGGTCGTCCACCGGTTGGATTGGCGGGGCAGCGACACCGTCGAGTGGGCCATCCACACGCACGGCCGCCTCGGCACCGCACTCGGCGTGTCATGCGTGATCCTCTGGATCCTCCTGCGCCGCCGCGGCGCGGACAAGCAGTTGCTCAACGCGATCGCGGCCACCGCGGTGCTCATCGGCATTCAGGGCGTCGTGGGCGCCATCCAGTACTTCAACGGGCTGCCTGCGGGGGTCGTCTGGATCCACATCGTCATCGCGACGGTCGCGTGGATGACGATGATGTGGGCGGTCTGCGCCGCCGGACGGGCGGTGCCGAAGGCCGAGCGGGTCAAGGAGACCACGCGGCCAAACGTCGAAGCGTCAGCCGCCTAGGCGCGACAGCGCCTCAAGCATCAGCGCAGTCCCGGCCGCCACACCGCACAGGCGCCACATCAGGGGGGAACGCCGGCGGCGGTGGGGGTGGGGGGTACGACTTCCCCGCCGGCGAAGGTCGCGGCGCGAAAGGGCGCTCGCGTAGATGTGGGTTGGTTGCGGCATGACGACCGTGGACCTCGAATGCGCACTCCCGTCGGAGCACCGCTGACCTGATCAGGTCCGTCGGACGACTGTCAACCAGCCGTCCACGAAGAACCCGCAATCACGGAGATCCTTCTCCGGCGAACACGTTGACCGGGCCGTCGATCGTCACGTGGACGCGGTCCCCCTCATGCCAGACCGGGTGCGACAAGGAGCGCGAGCGGATCCGGCGGCCCGACGGCAGTTCGACGTGCACGAGCTGGTCGTGGCCGAAGTACTCGCGCTGGACGACGCGCCCCTCGACCCGGCGGCCCGACCCGCCAGAGCCCAGCGACAGCGCGACCGCCTCGGGCCGCACCAGGACGTCGGCGGCGCCGCGGAATCCCGGGTCGATCGGCAGGCGTCCCAGTTCGAAGTCGACATGGCCATCCACCACGTCGCCGGGGAGCACGTCGGCCTCCCCGAGGAACGTGGCGACCCAGCGCGTGGCCGGGCGGCCGTAGACCTCCTCCGGCGTGCCGACCTGCTCCACCCTGCCCGCGTGCATCACCGCGACGGTGTCGGCCAGCGAGAGCGCCTCCTCCTGGTCGTGGGTGACGAACAGCGCCGTCACCCCGGCCCGTTGCAGGATCGATCGCACCTCGCCGCGCACCGACGCGCGCAGCGCGGCGTCCAGCCCGCTGAACGGCTCGTCGAGCAGTACCAGCGACGGGGTGGACGCGATCGCGCGCGCCAGCGCCCCGCCCGGCCGCGCGCCGCCCGTCAGCGCGAGCGGATGGCGGTCGCCGAGCCCGGCGAGCCCCACGCGGTCGAGCAGTTCGTCGACGCGCGCAGAGCGCCCGCCGCGCTCCAGTCCGAACCCGACGTTCTCCGCGACCGACAGGTGCGGGAACAGCGCGTAGTCCTGGAAGACCATCCCGATGCCGCGCTTCTCCGGCGGCACCACCACGCCGTCCCCGGCCACCACGCGGTCGCCGACGGCGATCGTGCCTGCATCGGGCGTCTCGAAGCCGGCGAGCAGCCGCAGCATCGTCGTCTTGCCACAGCCCGACGGGCCGAGCAGCGCACAGATCTCCCCCTCGGCGACTGACAGGTCCACGCCGTCGACGGCGCGCGCGGCGCCGAACGCCTTGTGCAGCCCGGTGATCGAGATCGCGCTCATGAGAAGGACCGCTCGCGCAGGACCAGGATCGCCATGGGCACCGCCGACACGGCGAGCAGCAGCAGCGATGGGACCGCACCCCGCTCGTAGAAGCCGACGCTCGTCGTGCGCCAGACCTCGATCGCGAGCGTGTCGAAGCCTATCGGCGAGAGGATCAGGGTCGCGGGGAGCTCCTTGACCGCGGTGAGGAAGACGAGCGCGCCGCCAGCCGCGGCGCCGCCGCGCAGCAGCGGAGCGGTCACGGACGCGAACGCCCGCGCCGGTGAGCGCCCGAGGGACCGCGCGGCCTCCTCCAGCCGCGGGTCGATCTGCAGGGCGGCGGTCCGGATCGCGCCGATGGCCTGCGGCAGGAACAGGATCACGAGCGCCACCACGAGCATGAAGAGCGTCTGGTAGAGCGCCGGGACCGCCCGCGTCGCGAAGAACACGAGCGCCAGCGCGACGACGATGCCCGGCAGCGCGTGCCCGAGATAGGCGCCCCACTCGATCGTCCGAGGCGCGCGGCCGCGGTACCGGGCGGCGAGCAGGGCGACCGGCACCGCGCACACCACCGCGACCGCCGCCGCCAGGCCTGCCGCCAGCAGCGAGTTCCCGGCGGCCCCCAGCACCGACCCCCATTCGATGTCGCCGGAGATCGACCGCGTTGTCCACAGTGCGAGCATCCCGATCGGCAGCGCCAGCGCCAGGCCCACGACCATCGCGCAGAAGCCCAGCGCGGGCCAGCGCCAGACGCCGAGCGCCACCGGCCGCGGCGGGCGCGCTGAGCCCGGCGCGCTGCGGTGCAGGGCGCCGCCGCGCGAGCGTCCCTCCAGCCATAGGATCACGAGGGTCACGAGCACCAGGAGCGTCGCCAGCGACGCCGCGCCCACCCGGTCGAACGACGACTGGTACTGCACGTAGATGACCCGCGTGAACGAGTCGAAGCGCATGATGGACACGGCGCCGAAGTCGCTCAGCACGTACAGCGAGACGAGCAGCGCGCCTGCGCCGACGGCGGGCAGCAGCTGCGGCAGCACGACGCTGCGGTACGCCGCCCAACCTGACCGCCCCATCCCGCGTGCGGCCTCCTCCAGCGACGGGTCCATCCGCCGCAGCACGGCCTGGAGCGGCAGCAGCACGTACGGGAAGCAGAACAGCGTCAGCGCCAGCCACGCGCCCCAGAACCCGTACAGCGACGGCAGCCGGTCGATCCCCAGCGGGCCCTCGAGCACGCCCTGCAGCTCACCACGCGGGCCCAGCGCGCTGACGAGCAGGTACGCCCCGATGTAGCTCGGGATCACCAGCGGCAGCGCGCACAGCACCGACCAGACGCCGCGCCCCGGAAGGTCGGTGCGCACGGTCAGCCAGCTGATCGGCAGGGAGATCGCGACGGTCGCCGCGGTGACGGCGACCGCCAGCCCCACGCTGCGCAGCAGCAGCTCGAATGCGCGTGCCGACCAGACGGTGTCCCACCACTGCGGCAGATCGCCGAGGACCACCCAGGCGAGGTAGGCGACCGGCAGCACCGCGCCGGCCGCGACGAGCCCCGCCGCGGCGAGCAGCGCGGGGGGTGCGCCGCGGCGGGCCATGGCCCTACAGGACCCCGGTCTGCTGGAGCAGCTCGACGGTCCCCTGGAGGTCGTCGAGCTGGTTGAGGTCGATGTCGGGCTGCTCGATCTCGTCGAGCGGCTGCAGCGACGCGTCGGCCTCGACGCCCGGCACGACCGGGTACTCCTTCAGCTCGTCGGCGAAGTAGCGCTGGCTCTCCTCGGTCAGCAGGAAGTCGGCGAACCGCTGCGCCTTCTCCGCCTGATTCGCGCTCGCCAGGATGCCGACGCCCGCGACGTTCACGAGCGCGCCGATGTCGCCGTCGCCCGGCTCGTAGATGCCGACCGGGTAGTCGTCACCCTCCTCGGCGATCGCCTCGGCCACGTAGTAGTGGTTGATCAGCCCGGTGTCGATCTCGCCGTTGGCGATCGCGTCGCGGATCGCGATGTTGTTCTCGTAGACCTGGACGTCGTTGGCGAGCATGCCTTCGAGCCACTCGGTCGTGCGCTTGGGACCGAGCGACGCGCGCATCGCGGTCACGAACGACTGGAACGACGCGTTCGTCGGCGCCCACGCGACGCGGCCCTTCCACTCCGCGTCGGTGAGGTCGAGGACGGAGGCCGGCAGGTCGTCCTCCTGCAGTTCGCGCTTGTCGTAGGCGATGACCCGGGCGCGGGCGGACGTCCCGACCCAGTCGCCCTGCGCCGAGCGGAACGCCTCGGGGACCTTGTCGAGCGTCGCGGCCGGCATGGCGGCGAGCAGGTCCTCGCTCTGCAGCGCGCCGAGCGCCCCGGCGTCCTGGCTGAAGAACGCGTCGGCGGGCGAGGCGTCGCCCTCCTCCACGAGCGTCGCGGCGAGCTCCGAGGAGCCGGCGTACTTGACCTCGGTCTCGATGCCCGTCTCCTGCTCGAAGCGCTCGACGAGCGGGCCGACGAGATCCTCGTTGCGTCCGGAGTAGACGACGAGCGCGTCCTCGGACGGGCCGTCGTCGCCGCACGCGGCGAGGCCGAAGGCGAGCAGGGGCACGGCGAACAGGAGCAGGAGGAACCGGGGCATGTACGACCTCGTCGAGGAACTTAGGGAACCCGAAGGCGCCCGACAGCTTGCCACACACGCACCGCTCCATCCGCCCTCGTCGCGTGTCCATGAACCAGAGAGGGTCAAGCAGGCGTAAGTCTGGGTACACGACCGAGTTGGATGGACATGATCACGCAGACCCCCAACGACATCTACGAGCGCCTCGAGCTTCTGCGTATCGAGCGGGCGCTGGCGATGGGGTGCGAGCTGCGCCACGACCCGGCGTACATGCACGATCTCGACACCGAGATCGCCGTCATGCACGCGGCATGGGTGGGCGCAGCGGTCACCGAGATCGCCGTGCTCCGCGCGCAGTTCGCCGGCGCAGCCCAGGGCTGAGCCCCCGGGCTCGGCCTGCGGGCTACAGCCCCGGCGGGTGCCGGGCGACGAAGCCCTCGCGCGAGCGCATCTCGTTCTGCCACCGCGACCCGGTCTTCTTCTGGCCCGTCGTGTCGAACCGGACACCGGCGACTTCGAGGAAGACGTGGCCGTCGTGGGTCCAGACCGTCACCCACTTGCCCTTGCCAGGCTTGCCCCAGCCCTTGAGCTGTCCGGACGTCAGGGAGCGATCGAGCAGCCCTGCGGACGCGAGTGCGAACGACACCGAGCCCGAGCAGTCGTAGCCCTTGTCCTTCCACTTGCCGTGGCCGCCGCCCCACAGATACGGCGTGCGGGCGATGCCGTTGCCGGCCTCGATGATTTGGCGGACCTCGGGCGGCGCCTCCAGCGGCGGCAGCGCGATGCCGTTCTCGAGGACCTCGGCGCGCACGATCGTCTGGTCGGTGTCCGCGTCGGTGGGGTCGAGCGCGTCTGACGGCGCGGCCGGGACGGTCATCGTCTGCGCGTCCTCAGCTTCATCGTCGGCCTGGTCCTCGGCCTCGCGCGACGCCATGGCGGCGCGCTGTGCGTCGGCATCGGCCTGCCGGTCGGCTTCGCGCTGGGCCTCGCGGTCAAGCTCGGCGCGCGCCTCGGTCGCCATCCGCGTCGTCTCCGGCGGCAGGGGAAGCGGCGAGGCGACGGAGCGCAGCGCGCGGGACTCGGACTCCCCGCCGAATGCGGTGGTGGCGAGGACGACAAGGCCGAGAAGTGCGAGCGCGGTGAGCGCGCCCGCGAGCAGGCGGCGAGAACGGACCATCACCTGCAGTATCGGTCATCGGCGTGCTCGGCAGCAGAGGGCGGCGGAAATCGGGCCGATCGGGAGTGGTCCGGGCACACCCGCGTCCACGAATACGCGACCTTCCAACTACAATTCGGGGCAGATATGGCCACGAGCACCCACACCGACCTCTTCGCGCTGCCGCAGGAATTCCTCGAGCTGCGCGACATGATCCGCCAGATCGCGACGGAGAAGATCGCGCCGCGCGCCCACGACATCGACGCGACGGCGGAGTACCCGCACGATTTGCGCGAGATCCTCGCCGAGAACGGCATCCTCGGCCTGCCGTTCGA
Source organism: Actinomycetota bacterium (assembly GCA_005788585.1). Next base: position 27,585 of record SYBY01000251.1, read on the forward strand.
GGAGGAGCACGGCGGCACCGGCACGGGCGTCCTCATGCTGAACATCGGCGTCGAGGAGATCGCCAAGGCGTGCGCCTCGACATCGCTCATCCTCATGGTGCAGGAGCTCGGCTCCATGCCGATCAAGCTCTTCGGCAGCGAGGAGCAGAAGCAGCAGTGGCTCCCGCGCCTGGCGTCCGGTGAGATCACGCCCGCGTTCGCGCTCTCCGAGCCCGAGGCCGGTTCTGACCCGGGCAGCATGCGCACGCACGCGGTCCGCGACGGCGACGAGTGGGTCATCAACGGCGCGAAGAACTGGATCACGAACTCCGGCGTCGCCGACTTCTACCTGACGTTCGCGGTGACCGATCGCGAGGCCGGCAAGGTCTCCGCGTTCATCGTCGAGAAGGACCGCCCCGGCTTCTCCATCGGCAAGCTCGAGAAGAAGCTCGGCATCAAGGGCTCGCCCACCGGC
>SYBY01000004.1 GCA_005788585.1 Actinomycetota bacterium
CACGCCGTGGGACTTCGCCGCCGCGATCGTCTCGATCGACCCGCGCGCGCTGAGGTGCTGGATGTGGATCCGCCCGTGCTCGTAGCCCGCCAGGGCGCAGTCGCGGGCGATCATCGTCGTCTCGGACACGCTCGGGATCCCGGCGATGCCGAGCAGCGCGCTGACCGACCCCTCGTGCATCGACCCGGGGCCGGACAGCGCCGGGTCCTCCTCGTGCAGCGCGATGACACCGCCGCACAGGCGCTGATACTGCAGCGCCTTGCGCATCATGCCGGCGTTGGTGATCGGCTTGCCGTCGTCGCTGAAGGCGATCGCGCCGAGCTCGCGCAGCTCGGCCATGTCGGTCAGCTCCTCGCCGGCCATCCCGCGGGTGACCGTCGCGACGAAGCCGACCGGCACGCGCGCCTCGCGGGCGGCGGCGTCGAGCAGCGCGCCGAGGACCGGGGCGCTGTCGATTGTCGGCGACGTGTTCGCCATCCCGACGACCGCGACGAACCCGCCTGCCGCGGCGGCGCGGGTGCCCGTCTCGAGATCCTCCTTGTACTCCTGCCCGGGCGTGCGGAGGTGGACGTGCGGGTCGACGAAGCCGGGGACGAGCACCTTGCCCTCGGCCTCGATGACCTCGGCGCCCTGCGGCGCGTTGAGCGTGCCGTGCTCGGCGAGCTGGGCGATCTCGCCGTCACGGACGAGGACGTCCAGTGCGGTGTCGATCCCGGCGCGCGGGTCGAGGACGCGGGCGTTGCGGATGAGCAGCGTCGCGGCGGGCGCGGGGGCGCAGACGAGCGAGGTCATGCGAGCTGGGGCTCCTCGGGGCTGGTGACGCGATCGTCGGCGGGCGCGCCGGAGAGCAGCTCGTAGAGCACCGCCATCCGCACGACGACCCCGGCCTTGACCTGCATCGTGATGACGGCCTGCGGCGAGTCGACGACCTCGCCGGACAGCTCGACCCCGCGGTTGACCGGGCCGGGATGCATGAGCACCTGGCGCGGGCCCAGGCGGCGGCCGTTGATCTGGTACCGCGCGGCGTACTCGCGCAGGCTCGGCACGTACGCGTCGTGCATGCGCTCGTTCTGCATCCGCAGCGCGTAGACGACGTCGGCGTCGCGCAGACGGGTGAGGTCGTACTGCACCTCGCAGCCGAGCGCCTCGATCCCCCGCGGGATGAGCGTCGGCGGACCGCACACCGTGACCTTCGCGCCCATCTTCTGGAAGGCCAGGATGTTCGACCGGGCGACCCGCGAGTGCGCGACGTCGCCCACGATCCAGATCGAGCGGCCGTCGAGCCCGCCGAGCTTCTGCTTGAGCGTGAAGACGTCGAGCAGCGCCTGCGTGGGGTGCTCGTGCTTGCCGTCGCCGGCGTTGACCACGGCGGCGTCGGTCCAGTTCGTCACCATCGTCGCCGCGCCGGCCCACGGCGTGCGGACCACCACAGCGTCGGGCGAGTGCGCGGCGAGCGTCAGGACCGTGTCCTTCAGCGACTCGCCCTTCTCGACGCTCGAGCCGGACGCCGCGAAGTTGACGACATCGGCGGACAGGCGCTTGGCGGCCAGCTCGAAGCTCGACCGAGTCCGGGTCGACGCCTCGTAGAAGAGGTTCAGCACGGTGCGGCCACGCAGCGCCGGGACCTTCTTGATGTGACGGTCGGTCACCTCGCTGAACGCCTCGGCGCGCTCCAGGATCCGCTCGATGTCCTCGCGGTCGAGGTCCTCGATCGAGATCAGGTGCCGGTTCATGCGACCGCCTCCTCCTGCTCGCGGATGGACACGTCGTCGACGCCGTCGAGCTCGGTGACGCGCACCTGGACGCGTTCGCTGCGGCTGGTCGGCAGGTTCTTGCCCACGTAGTCCGGGCGGATCGGCAGCTCGCGGTGGCCACGGTCGGCGAGGACGGCCAGCTGCACCCGCGCCGGGCGGCCGTAGTCGAAGATCGCCTCGATCGCCGCGCGCACGGTGCGCCCCGTGAAGAGCACGTCGTCGACGATCACGATGGTGCGCCCGTCGACGTCGAAGTCGAGCTTGGTGCTGTGCAGGACGGGCGCCTCGGCGCGTCCTGCCATCCCGAGGTCGTCGCGGTAGAAGGCGATGTCGACCTCGCCGAGCGGGATCTCCGTCTCCAGCAGGTCGCCCAGCAGCTTGTGCAGCCGGGCGGCGAGGACGGCGCCGCGACGCTGGATGCCGACGAGCGCGAGGTTCGCGGCGGTGGCCTGCGGGTGCTTCTCCACGATCTCGTGTGCGATGCGCACGAGAGTGCGGCGCACGTCGTCGTGGTCGAGGACGACCTTGGTGTCGGACAAGCGGTCTGGAGCTCCTTCCGGCCTCGCGGGACCGGGTTAAAGGAACGGCGTGGTTATGGAGCCGACACTAGCACGGGGTCCCGGCGAATTGGGACTCAGTTCGCGGCCGGCGCGGGGTCCTGCGCGGGGCGGCGCGGCGGCTCCCACCGGTGCAGCTCGGGCTCGCCGCGGTCGGGCAGCGGGACCTCGATGCTGTCGAAGTCCCGGGGCACCTCGGTGCGCGCGAAGACGGCCCGGGCCTCGTCGCGGATCTCGCGCCCGTGGTAGCGGGTCGAGAGGTGCGTGAGCGCCAGCAGCCCGACCTCGGCCTCCGCGGCCACCTCGGCCGCCTGCCGCGCCGTCGAGTGCCCCGTCTGCTGCGCGCGCTCGACGTCCTCGTCGGTGAACGTCGACTCGTGCACGAGCACGTCGGCCTGGTAGGCGGCGGCGACGATGTGGTCGGTCGGGCGCGTGTCGCCGCTGAAGACCAGCCGGCGGCCGCGGCGCGCAGGCCCGATGACCTGGTCGGGGTGCACCCCGTTGACGGTCTCCCCTCGCTGCAGCCGCCCGAAGTCCGGGCCGAACTCCACGCCCAGCTCCTTGGCGAGCTCGGCGTCGAACCGCCCCGGCCGCGTGTCCTCGACGACGGCGTAGCCGAACGCCGTGCCGCGATGGCGCACGGGGATCGCGGTGACGCCGTACCCGTCGCGGCGCACCTCCTCGTCGGCCTCGAGGTCGGTGAAGCTCAGCCCGTACGAGGGCCGCCCGAAGACCACCCGGAACCGTTCGAGCAGCGCCTTCGTGCCGGGAGGTCCGTGGACCGTGAGCGGCCGCTCGCGCTCGCGCAGCTCGAACGTCTTGAGCATCCCCAGCAGGCCGAGCCAGTGGTCGGCGTGATGGTGCGTGATGAAGATGTCGGTCAGGTCGGCCAGGCCGTCGGAACGCAGCAGCTGGCGCTGGGTGCCCTCACCGCAGTCGATGAGGATGCGGTCGGCGCCGAGGCGCACCAGCGTGGCAGGCAGTCCGCGCCGCGCCGACGGCACCGATCCGCCGGTGCCGACGAAGAAGATCGAGAGGTCCATCTCGCGATCGAGGGTACCGCCGCGCGGTGCCGTGACGGCGGCACCGCGCGGCGGGGGACCTCACTGGGGTGAGGTGGCGCTGGAGCAGAGCGGTAGGTCAGCACCGTGCTTGCAGAACCAGGCGAAGCGGATAGCGAGGTCCTCGTCGGCCCAGCTGAGGCGCTGGTCGTAGTTCTTCACCGGGTTGGACCCCTTCCTGAACGGCGGCAGGATCATCCAGTGGTCTGCACCGATCCCCGGCCACGTCTGCAGGTCCTTCGGCCACTGCGCGAGAGGCCGGTTGCCCGCCCACTCCTTGCGGACCGCGTAGTCGGTGATGCTCTGGACATCGAGCCCGCCGTAGTACGTGTTCGCCGAGTCGACCGCGAAGTACGCATCGCAGAGCGCCCGCGGATCCTTCGGCGGCAGGTACAGCTGGCAGGTCTTGGTCACGTTGGAGATCGGCAGCAGCTCGTCCTGCACCCCGCTGATCAGGCCGAACGGGGCGTCCCCCGCAGGACTGGCGTCCGACGGCGCGCAGGCACCGAAGCCCCTGTCCGTCTCGAAGTCCAGCGTCTCGTCCTGCGGGCCGCCCGTCCACCGGTACGCGGGTGCCCCGTTCTGCAGCAGGCTCGGCGAGAGGGTCGTGACCTTCGTGCTGTGCACCGGGGCGATCTCCGGAGCCAGGAAGTACTTGGTCCAGTTGCCGCGCCAGTTGAAGACCTTGCGTCCGGCCCGGAGCTTCTCCGGCAGCACGCCCGGGAACCCGCAGTCCGAGGCGCCGACGGCGAACGCCCCGCGGACGTGGGAACTGGTGGCGCTGTCGTCGATGCCGACCAACCGGCGATTCGCGAGGCTGCCGGTGTCGTCGCTGCGCAGCGCGAGGCGCAGCGCCTCGGCACCGCCCGCCGATTCGCCGGTGACGTAGATGCGGTCCGGGTCGATGCCGAAGCGCTCGTGCTCGGTGCGCAGCAGCCGGACCAGGGTCTGCCGGTTGCGCTGTCCTTCGCGCGCCACCGCCTCGAGCCCCATCTTGCGGATCTGGTTCTGGTTGCCCGCGACCGCGTCCGACGTGATCGCGACGAAGCCGCGGTAGGCCATGAACTTCGCGGTCGGGTCGCCCCAGCCGCGGCTGCCGCCGTAGGACCCGAGCAGTGGGTCCTCGTACTTCAGCCAGCTGCCGCCGTGCTCGACGATGACGACCGGCGCCTTCTGGTTGAGGTCGTCGCGGTAGTACGTGAACTTCAGCGAGGTCGCCGGGGACGGCCGCCCGCCGAGGATCTTGTCGGCGGGGAACGCCGGCTCGTTGGCGGGACGCTTTCGGTGCGTCGTCGTCTTGCCGTCGGTCAGCGAGATGTCCGGGTACCCGTACGGCCGCCCGTCGACGATGCACAGCTTCCCGTCAGCCGGCTCAAGCACCCCGGTCCCCTGGGGACAGACGGCGCCGTCGAACGCGGCCGATGCGGTGGCGGGGGCCGCGGTGGCCGTGACGGCGAGCGCGGCGAGGAACGCGAGACTACGAGCACGAGAGGTCATCGCGGTCGACTTTTCTCCTGCGATCAGCCCGGGTCAAGGGAAACGGCCGTGAACGCCGTTCGTACGGTCTGAATGGTGTTCAGACGGGGTTCGTCAGCCGGCACGGGCGCGCGCCGATCGGTACCGTCCAGCGCTCCGTGAGGTCGCTACGACGTCTCCTGCTGGCGGCCTGGTCGCTCGGCGCCATGCAAACCGCCGTCGCGCCTGCGGCCCCGGTGAAGCTTCGGCGCGCGCCCGTTCGGCCGGCCCCCGAGCCCGCCCCGCCATTGCCGCCAAGCCCGGCGGCTCCGCACCTCAGCGACGCGCACCTCGACGCGCTCGCGCGGGAACTCGACGCGATTCGCGACGCGACGATGGCCGACCTCGGTGCGCAGGACGCGGCCTACATCCGCCGCGTGATCGCCACCCAGCGCCACATGGAGGTGGCCGGGCGTCTGTTGCTGCTGTTCGCCCGCAAGCGCCCGGCGCTCATCGGCGGGACCGCGTTGCTGACCGCGGCCAAGGTCCTCGAGAACATGGAGCTCGGGCACAACATCATGCACGGGCAGTGGGACTGGATGCGCGACCCGTCGATCCACTCGACGACGTGGGAGTGGGACGCGGTCTCCACCGCGAAGTCGTGGAAGCACGCGCACAACTACCAGCACCACACGTACACGAACGTCGTGGGCAAGGACCGTGACCTCGGCTACTCGGCGATGCGCGTCGAGCCCGAGCAGCCGTGGCACCCGATCTACCTGCTGCAGCCCGTCTACTTCTTCCTCATGGCCTTCACGTTCGAGTGGGGCATCGCCGTCTACGACATGGAGCTCGACGCGGTGCGCGACGGGCGCAAGACCAAGGAGCAGGCCCGCGACGAGGTCCTCGCGATGGCGCGGAAGGCCCGCGGCCAGGTGCTCAAGGACTACGTCCTGTTCCCCATGCTGTCCGGCCGCCGCTCGGCCCCGAAGGCGCTCGCGGGTGCGCTGGTCGCCAACATCATCCGCAGCATGTGGGTCCACACGATCGTCTTCTGCGGCCACCTGCCCGAGGGCGCGGAGACGTTCACCGAGGAACAGTTCGAGCAGGAGTCACGCGGCGGCTGGTACGTCCGGCAGCTGCTGGGTTCGTGCAACCTCGAGGGCACGCGCCTGTTCCACATCCTCACGGGGCACCTCTCCTACCAGGTCGAGCATCACCTCTACCCGGACATGCCGAGCAGCCGGTACGCGGAGATCGCCCCGAAGGTCCAGGCGGTCTGCGAGCGCTACGGGCTGCCGTACACGACCGGACGGCTCGGCCGGCAGTACGGCTCGGTGTACAAGAAGATCCTGCGGATGGCGCTGCCGGGTGGCGGTGGGCCGCGCGTCCCGTAGGTCGCGGGCGAAGGCGGTAGTCTGCGTGCTCTGGCGCCCGTAGCTCAGTGGATAGAGTGCTTGCCTCCGGAGCAAGAAGTCGCTGGTTCGAATCCAGCCGGGCGCGTATGGCAGAAGGCCCCGCCGACGCGGGGCCTTCGTGTGTGCAGGGCGCCGTCACGCCTCTCGGGGCGGCCCGCTGGGATCGCCGATCACAGCGACCGCAGGACGCGGCGGACGCGGCGGCCTGCAGCCAAGACGGCTGCGGCTAGAACCGTAGGTCCTCCTCGCACGAGTCGCCGAGGAGATCCACGAGGTCTGAGTACGTGAAGTCCTCGTCGTCACCGCACTCGACCGTGTCCACATCGTCACCAGCGGTGTAGACGTAATCGGCCGCGCCGCCCGAAGTGACCGTGTCGCGGCCGGAGCCGGCGAGGATCGAGTTCATCCGATCGTCGCCCGTGAGGACATCGTCGAACGGCGAACCCGTGAGGTTCTCAACGCGCTGCACGGCGTCTTGTCCCGCGCCGCCGGTGCCCTGTGCCTGTGTCGTGCCGAGTGAGATGGTCACGCCGGCGGTCGCCTCGGCGTACGACAACGTGTCCCGGAACGGGCCTCCGTCGAAGACGTCGTTGCCCGGGCCGCTGATGAACGTGTCCTCGGACACGGTCCCCGTGGTGGATTCGAGCGCCTTCACCCCGATGATGGCGGCCGCACTCCTCGGCTTGGCGGTCGGCTCGGCTCCCGCCGTGGTCACCGTGACGTCGCTGTAGGCGACCTCGCGTCGGGAGAGATCGACCGCGTCCGTGCCCCCACGCCCGTCCACCTTGTCCATGTCGCCTGCGAGGAGGTCGAAGCGGTTGGGGCCGTCGTTGCCGGCCAGGACATCGCGGCCCGGGGAATCCTCGATGTTGTCCACATTGAGGATCGTGTCGGTCCCGGCGGTCCCGGTGCTCTGCGGCCCGGTGATCGCGAGGCTCACGTTGACGCCCGGAGCGTCGGGCGCGAGCCCGGGGCGGGCGTAGCTGACGGTGTCGTCGCCGCTGATGCCGTCGACCGTGTCGTTGCCGAGACCTGGGGCGAGGACGTTGTTCCCGGTCGTGCCCTTGAGGACGTCCGCGCCGTCAGTCCCGCGCACGTTCTCGATGTTGGCCAGGATCTTCTGACCGCTTCCGGCAACCGCCTGCCCGCTGGTCAGTCGCAGATCGATGGTCAACGCCGATGCGAGCGCCGCCTCGAACCAATCCGAGCCGGCACCGCCGTTGAGGTAGTCGGTGCCGAGGCCGCCGTCGAGCGTGTTCGCCCCCGTGTCGCCGGTGAGCGCATCGTTGAACGATGACCCGATGATGCCTTCGACGCTCGTGATCGTGTCACCGCCGTCACCACCACTGGACTGTGGTGCGGCGTTGCCGAGGCTCACGGACACCGCGGACGGCGCCGACAGGTACCCGACCCGGTCGCGCCCCTGGCCGCCGTCGAGGATGTCGTTGCCTCCCTTGCCCGACAGGATGTCGTCGCCCCCGATGCCGTAGAGCCGATCGACGCCCGAACCACCGGACAGGTTGTCCGGGCCGATGTGGCCCACCAGGCTCTCGACGTCGGCGCTGATCAGATCAGCCTCGGCGCCCACACCGTCGTTGCGCTGCCCGTCGAGCGTCGCGGTCACGACATCGCCGGCGTTCCGCTCGGCGTACGTCACCGTGTCGACACCTGTGCCGCCGGTGAGCGTGTCACCGCCCGCGAAGCCCTGGAGCGTGTCGTCTCCCTCGCCGCCGTTCAGCGTGTCCGTGCCGACACCTCCGAGTAGCGTGTCGGTCCCGGCGAGGCCGCTCAGCGTGGCCGGCAGACCGGTGTCGTTGACGAAGCGGTCGTTGCCCGAGGCCCCGGTCATCGCAACGGATGTGACCTGTGCCGCGGGGCAGCGGGCCCCGCCGCTGACGACCGTGCACGGCGCGGTGGCCGTCAGGGTCGCTCGTGTCTGAATGGCGATGTCGGCTCCATCGGTACGCACCGTCGCGACGTGCGGCAGCGTGCCGGAGCCCGTGTACCGCACGACACCGCCGGAGCTGCTGACGGTCGCGGTGGGCGCCGACGCGGGCGCGCCAGGCGCGCTCTGCAGCGCAGCTGCCAGGTTCAGGCGGCCGCCGGTGACCGACTTCGCGGTCGCGTTCTTGATCGGATCTGTCGTGGTCAACAGCGCGGCCTTGATCTGCACCGGTGTCGCAGCCGGGTACTTCGCCTTGTACGCGGCGGCGGCTCCCGCCACGATCGGGGTGGCCATCGAGGTCCCGCTCATGGCGATGTGCTCACCGTTGAGGACGGTGGAGACAATTCGCTCCCCCGGAGCGAAGAGATCCACGGATGTCCTGCCGATGTCAGAGAAGTCGGCGATCTGGGCGCGATCGTTCGTCGCCCCGACGCAGATGACGTTCGGCGCAGGAGTCGTGCAGGGCGCGAGCGGCGACGCATCACGATTGACGCCGTAGCTGTTGCCGGCGGCGCCGACGAACAGGGTGTCCGGGTAGGCCGAGATCGCCGTGGCGACGTGGTCGGCAGCATCGCCGGTGACGCCGAGGCTCATGTTGGCGACGTTCGCCCCCCGCTTGCCGGCGTAGTGGATGGCCTTGATGACGGAGTCCGCCAAGAGCGAGCCTGCGGGGTTATCGCCGAAGCCCTTGCCGGCCTGAACCTGGAGAGGAATCAGTCGGGCCCCGGGTGCGGCGCCGGAGATGCCGAAGCCGTCCCCGCCCCGCGCGGCGACCAGTCCGGCGACGTGTGTCCCGTGATAGTTGGCCTTGCCCTGGGCGTACGGCAGGGGGCTGTTGTCATCGTTGGAGGGATCCCATCCCCGCCAGTCGTCGATGTAGCCGTTGTCGTCGTCGTCGTCACGGTTGGTTTCCTTGCCGCCGCCCTGCTCGCCTGCGTTGTACGCGATCTGCGATGCGAGGTCCGGGTGCCCGAGCTCCACGCCCTGATCGATGATCGCGACGGTCGCACCCGCACCGGTGCTCTGATCCCATGCGGCAGTGGCCTCGACGTCCGCGTCGGGGGAAGCAAAGCCACCAGCCGCCGGGCTCCACAGCGCGTACTGGTCCTTGAGGAGCGGATCGTTGGTCACAGCAAGGAGCTCCGCGCGCCCGTTGAGCGACGCGTACTGAACGCCGGGCTGGCGTTCCAGCGCGTCGCGGCCCTGCCCCGTCGGGACAGCGTTCGGGAGGTCGACGAGGACCTGCCGCGGCGTGCCAAGGTCCTCGATGACGCGGCCACTGATCGCCTGGATGGCCGCTGTGCGCTGCGCCGCTGAGGCATCGGGCTCGAAGGTGACGATGACCTGGCCCGGTGCGTGTGCCGCCCCCGGCTGGCCAGTGCTGACCGGCTCGGCTTGACGCCGTTGCACGCTGCCGGCATCTGCGGCCGCTGCCTTCAGACGGGCATGGAGCCTCTCGTCGACCTTCGCCGGCGCGGGCGCCGCGAGCGCAGGCGGGATCGAGGCGGCGGCGGCCGACGCAGCGAGCGCACAGGCCAACGCCGCCCGGAGAACGGGACGGTTGGGATACATGGGACCTCCGATGGGACGGTCAGACAGATCGCCCGGAATGGGGCGAGGCCGTCGGACTGACACACCAACGGCCGCGGCAAACGTATCCCGCATGCCGCTGAACATGATTCGAATATGTGACTCGCCTGACGCGGGCACGGGCGACGCCTGAACTCGGGGCTGCCATGAAGCGTCACGAACACGACGATCGGTGCGTCGGGCGCATGACACTGGCCGCCGTGGCCCGTCGCCATCGTGTGAGCGACGCAGACCACCCCCACGGACGGGCGACGACGGAGCACACGAACCGATGCCTCGAGCACGCGCCATCACCATCGCCGCAGCAGTTGCCGCCGCCGGACTCCTCAGCGCATCGGCCGCCCAGGCCGCGCCAGAGGACGCCACGGCGACAGCCACCTACGGCGAGGCGGAAGTCTGGCTGGAGGCCAAGGAGGGCGAGCGCTTCGAGCGCCGCCTGGTCTACGCCGCGACGCCGGACGCAACCCCGAAGGTGCTTGACGCGGACTTCCGGGCGCGCGACCCCTACTCCGAAGCACGCGGTTCGACCGACGAGGTCGCGCTCGGTCGTGACGCCGGCGGACGGCTGACCGCGCTGGCCGTCGGCGGCGGGGCAATCTACGCCACGCCGGTCACCGGCCGCCCTGCGCTGCAGGCCATCCCGGCGACCACGCGGCGGGACCGTGCGCCGAGCATCTTCCGGGGCCGGATCGCGTTCCAGCGTGAGGTCGGCGACACCTCGGCCGTGTACGCCGGCACGCTGACGGCGCGGACCGCGCGACAGGTCGCGGGCGAGTCCGAGGCCGCCCACCAGCTGCGTTCCCCCGCGGTCGGCGCCGGCGGATCGGTCGCCTACATCACGTATGTCGAGGGCAACGCGCCGAAGTACTTCCTCGACCTCGCCACCCCGGGCCGCGCGGTCCGCCGGATCTACCGCCATGTGCTGGGCGAGTCACAGAACGGCATGTTGCAGGTGCTCGGAGTCAGCACTGACGGGCGCCGCCTTCGCGTGGAGCGGACCGTCGAAGCGTCGACATCGTCGCTCGCCTTCTCACTCCCTAGCGGCAAGCGCATGTAACGAGACCGTCGATCCGCCGCCCCCGGCTCGCCCGCTCGATACCGTCAACCGCGGGCGAGCCAGGAGGAGACGCATGACGACGTACGAGCAGGCCTGCGCAGAGCACGAGTGGGTCGTTCCAGAGCGCTACAACATCGCGCAGGACGTCTGCGACAAGCATCCGCCGGACAAGCTCGCGATGATCTGGGAGCGCTACGACGGCGCCCGCCGCGACGTGCAGTGGGGCGAGCTGCAGCGCCTGGCCAACCAGGCCGCACACGTCCTGCGCGAGGCGGGCGTGCAGCGGGGCGACCGCGTCGCCGTTGTCCTCCCTCCCACGCCCGAGACCGCCGCGCTGTTCTTCGGCGTCTGGAAGCTCGGCGCGCTGCTCGTCTCCATGTCGGTCCTCTACGGCGACGAGGGCCTGCGCCATCGCCTCACCGATTCCGAGGCGCGGCTCGTGGTCACCGACAGCGCGAACGCCGACCGGTTCAGGGGCGGGCCGGTCGCTCAGGTCCTGATCCTCGACGAGGGCGACGGCCTGCTGACCGGCGCGCCCGAGGACCACATCAGCACCGACACGGCGGCCGACGACCCGGCGCAGCTCTACTACACCTCGGGCACCACGGGGCTGGCGAAGGGCATCATCCACGCGCACAGGTACCTGCTCGCGCACAACGAGTTCATCTACTGCCACGACGTGCAGGAGAACGAGCGCTTCCACGGCATGGGCGAGTGGGCGTGGGCGGCGGGCATCGCGCCGCTGCTCGGGCCCTGGCGCATGGGCGCGGTCCAGTGCGTCTTCCAGCGGGCGGGCGGGTTCGACCCCGACGCGCAGCTCGCGTTCCTCTCTCGAAACGAGGTGACGAACGTCTTCACGACGCCGACGGCGATGCGGGCGATGATGGCCATCGACGACGCCGGGACCCGGCACCCGCAGAAGTTCCGCATCGTCTGCAGCGCGGGCGAGCCGCTGAACCCCGAGGCCATCCGCTGGTTTCGCGAGCACTACGGCGTCACGGTGCTCGACTACTACGGCCTCACGGAGTCCTATCCCCTGTGCGGGAACTTCCCGTTCATGGAGGTCCGCGAGGGCTCGATGGGCAAGCCCGTCCCCGGCTGGGACGTGCAGATCCTCGACCTCGATGAGCAGCCCGTCGCGCCGGGTGAGCGCGGAGAGATCTGCCTGCGGGCGCGGTCGAACCCGCACTACCCGCTCGGCTACTGGAACAACGAAGCCGCCGCGCAGGAGACGTTCGGCGGCGCATGGTTCCACACCAAGGACGCCGCGTCGCAGGACGAGGACGGGTACTTCTGGTACGAGGGCCGGGCCGACGACGTGATCATCACGGCCGGCTACCGAGTCGGGCCGTTCGAGGTCGAATCGGCGTGCCTGGAGCACCCGGCGGTGAGCGAGAGCGCGGCGATCGGCGTGCCCGACGAGGTCAAGGGCATGGTGGTGAAGGCGTTCATCGTGCTGGCCGAGGGCTACGAGCCGTCCGACGATCTGGCGGCGGAGATCCGCGCCCACGTCCGGGGCCGGCTGTCGGCCTACGCGTACCCGCGGCAGATCGCGTTCGTCGACGACCTGCCCAAGACGCTGACCGGCAAGATCCGGCGGATGGAGCTGCGCCAGGCCGACGGGGCGCTCCCGTCGCCGCAGTGAGGCGCGTACGGCCAGCCCTGTACGAACGGGTGCCGCCGACATACGCTTCGCGGCGATGACCGACGCCGACCCCGTTCTGCGGATCTCAGACGCCGATCGCGAAGCGACCGTCGCCCGCCTGCGGCGCGCCAGTGAGGAAGGACGCCTGGATCTGGGCGAGCTCGAGGAGCGCGTGACCGCCGCGTACGCGGCCAAGACCGGCGCGGACCTCGAGCCGCTCGTGGCCGACCTCCCCGCCGAGTCCGGCGACGCGCGTGTTGCCCCGCTCGCCGGCGACGACCGCCGGCGTGCGCTGGTGCAACGCAGTGTGCCGCTGCTGTTCCCGAACATCGTCTGCGTGGCCATCTGGCTGGCGACAGGCGCCGACGGTGGCTTCTGGCCGATCTGGGTGATGCTGGGCACCGGCATCGCGTTCCTGTCGCTGGTCATCCGGTACGTCACGGGCGACGACCTCGAGCACCGGTCGTAGGACCGGGCGCTACCGTCGCCTGGGTGAGCTGCACCTGGCGCGGAGACGACGAGAGCATCGGCGAGGTCGCCGCGATGTTCGGCGCGCGCGAGGATGACGCCGCGGCACCCGGCGCGCCGCTGACCCTCGCGGACCCCACCTACGTGCGCGACCTCGACGGGCTGTTCGTGCCGTGGACGGCCGAGCCGGCCCCGGAGCCTCGGCTGCTGGTCCTCGAGGACGATGTGGCGCGCGGGCTCGGCGCCGACCCCTCAGTGCTGCGCACGCCGGCCGGCATCGCGACGCTGCTCGGCGCGGGCGTGGAGGGCACGGTCGCGCAGGGCTACGCCGGCCACCAGTTCGGCGCGTTCTCTCCCCGCCTGGGCGACGGACGTGCGCTGCTGCTCGGCGAAGTCCTCGATCGCGACGGCCGCCGGCGCGACCTCCACCTGAAGGGCTCGGGCCGCACGCCGTTCGCCCGCGGCGGAGACGGCAAGGCGCCGGTCGGCCCGATGCTCCGCGAGCACGTCATCAGCGAGGCGATGCACCCGCTGGGCATCCCGACCACCCGCGCGCTCGCGGTGATCGCGACCGGTGAAACCGTGTACCGGGAGACGCCGCTGCCCGGCGCCGTGCTCGTGCGGGTCGCGGACAGCCACCTGCGGGTCGGCACGTTCGAGTACGTGGCCAAGACGCTGCGCGACGGCGAGCTCCTCGCCCGTCTCCTCGACTACGCCATCGCCCGCCACCACCCGGACGCCGCGGACGCCGACGTCCCGGCGCTCGCGTTCTTCGACGCGGTCGTCGCCGCGCAGGCCGAGCTGCTCGCGCGCTGGATGCTCGTCGGCTTCGTCCACGGGGTGATGAACACCGACACCATGACGATCTCGGG
>SYBY01000252.1 GCA_005788585.1 Actinomycetota bacterium
AGACGGCGAGCGCGCGCTGGCCCTGGCGCTCGGCTCGGGCCCGGCGATGCGCGCGGCCTCGGAGAACCTCGCGCGCTGCGCGCTGCGCGACGAGCTGGCCGGCGCCCCGTGGCTGGCGCTGCTCGACCCGGCGAAGGCGACAGGGGAGGCGGCGGGCGCGTCCGCGCTCGAGGGGCTCGAGGACGAGCTGGAGCTCGTGCCGAAGAAGGACCAGAAGCGGGTCAAGCGCGAGCGCGAGGAGGGCGCGACGCGCGCCCAGCGCCGTGCCCGGACCGCGGCGCTCGACCGGGGCCTCCAGCTCGTCGGGCTCTGGTACCGCGACGTGGCGTGCGTCGCCGACGGCGCCGAGGATCTCGTCCACCACAGCGACCGGGTCGACGCACTGCGCGAGGACGCCGCGGGCCGGTCGGCGCATCGGCTGCGCGCGGCGCTCGTGCACGTCGAGGACACCCGCGCGTCGCTCCAGCTCAACCCGAACGAGGAGCTGGCGCTCGAGGCGATGACGCTGCGGGTCGCGCGCGCACTCGCGTAGCCGTTCACCGCATCGTCACAGAATCCCTCGCTGAGCAGGGGATTCTCCGGCTGTGCGCGTGGGTCGGCTCGGTTCTGCGGCGGTCACGGTGGCGGCGCTCGCCGCGGTGGGAGGCGTCGTCGCGTGGCGCGCGGGCGAGGTGGCCGACGCGGTGCGGCTCGTCCCGGTCGCCGCGGTGCTGGCGGCGATCGCGCTGCACGCCGTGACGCTGGTCCTGCGCTCGGAGGGCTGGCGCATCGCGATCGCGGCGATCGACGGATGCCCGCTGGACCGTCAGGCCGTCCACGGGGCGAATGCGGGGGCCTTCGGTGCGGGCACGGTCCAGAGCCACCTGGGGCTGCCGGTGCGCGTGGCGCTGCTGCGGCGCTGGCGCGGGGACCGGGCGCCCCGGCCGCTGCAGCTGGCGCTCGCCGACCTGCCGATCGCCCTGGCCGAGGCGTGCTGCCTGCTGATGCTGCTCGCGCTCTGGCAGCCGTGGCTTGCCGTACCCGGGCTCGTCGTGCTCGCGGTGCTCGGCCCGGGCGCCCGCGCCGCCTGCGGGCGGTGGGGAGCCTCGCGGCCCACGGTGCGCGGCGTGGCGGTCCTCGCAGATGCGCGCAGGCGCGTCGCGCTGCTGGGCCTCGCGGGCGCGATCACGCTCGTGGCGGCCGGACGGGTCTGGCTGGTCCTGGTGGCGTGCGGGCTGCCACACGGCGCGGCCGATGTCGCGCTGCTGTGTGGCGCGCTGGGGGTGCTCGGTCTGCTCCCGCTCGGGCCGGCTGCGAGTCCGGGCGCGGCCCTCGCGACGCTCGGCGCGGCCGGGGTCGGCAGTGCGATGGCGGCGGGGCTGGTCATCAGCGCGAGCTCCATCGGGGCGGTCGCGGTGTACGGGGTGGCGGTCGGGGCGTGGTGCGCGGCACGGCGCGCCGCCGCCGTGTGGCCGGGCCGCGCGCCCGAGGGCGTGCGCGCATGAAGGCACCACGCAGCGTCCGCCGGTCCGCAAGAATGGCGAGCCATGTCCCTGTCTCGTGCGCTCGCCCTGATCTTGACCTGCGCCGCCGCGCTCGCCGCGTGCGGCGGCGACGACGGCCTGTCCGCTGAGGAGTACCGCGAGCAGGGCAACGCCGCCTGCGAGCGGTACGAGGCCGACGTGCGCGAGCTCCCGCAGCCGCAGTCCATCGATGACGTCGCGCCGTACGCCGGCAAGGCCCAGGCCCGCCTGGCCGAGCTGATCGACGAGCTCGACGAGCTGGAGCCGCCGAGCGACCTCAAGGAGCAGCACGACCAGCTCATCCGCCTCGGTCGCAACGGAGTGCAGGAGATCAAGAAGCTCGAGGCGGCGGGCGAGTCGGGGCAGCAGTCGGAGATCGAGGGCGCCCTGCAGAGTGCCGGGGATCTCGACACGCAGAGCGACGAGGTCGCGCGTGAGCTCGGGCTGGACGCCTGCGCCGACGAGAGCTAGCCGCTAGCCGGGCTGGGTCACGATCACGCGCTCCCAGACGGTCATGAGGGCCTCGAGCACGCGCTCGGGGTCCGCCGTCTCGGGGTGCCGGCCGAACGCGTCGACGAGCACCGCGAAGTTCATGTGCGTGAGCGCGTGCGAGACGGCGCGGGCATCCAGCGGTGGCGTCCGTCCGGCGGCGATCCCGGCCTCGAACAGCGCCGCGGTGGCGTCGATGCTCCACTCGGTCATCTCGTGCAGGCCGCGTTCGACCTCGGCGTTCGCCGCTGCCGCGTCGTCCACCGCGCGCAGCAGGCCGCCGTTGCGGTGGGCGATGCCGACGACCCGCGCGAGGACCGCACGCAGGTAGCCCGGCTCGTTCGGGTCGCCGGCGGCCGCCATCGAGTTGCGGATGTCGTCGAGGAGGAACAGCACGACGTCGGGCAGGCCGGAGAAGTGGCGGTAGAAGACCGTGCGCTTCAGGCCGGTCTCGGCCATGACGTCCTCGACGGTGAGGTCGCGGAACGGGCGGTCGGCCAGCAGCCGGGCGGCGGCTTCGACGATCCGGCGCTGCGCATCTTCGGCGGAGACTCTGGGGGCGCGTGTTGACACGGTGTCACAAGGATGTCACAGTCTTTGCGACACCGCGTCACAACTTGGAGGCCCGTCATGCAGCCCGTCACCGTCACCACCGTCGTCCAGCGCCCGATCGACGTCGTCTACGACTACCTCGACGTCCTCGGCAACCATGAAGCGTTCACCGACCACTTCATGGTCGACTGGGAACTGGCCGGCCCGCCCCGCGGCGTCGGGGCCAGACTCCGCGCCAACGTCAAGGCGCTCGGGCAGACGCAGCCGATCGAGCTCGAGGTCCACGAGGCGCGCGCGCCGGAGCTCATCGTCGAGCGGACGGTCGCCGCGAAGGGCAAGCGCGTGACGCGCGGGACCTACCGCCTGTCGCCCGCCGGGCCGGACGCGACGAACGTGAGCTTCGAGATCGCGTGGGAGCAGGCGCCGCTCGGCGACCGGCTGACCGGCCCGATGATCCGGCCGGTGCTGCGCAGGCTCAACCAGCGGGCGATGGACCGGCTCGCGGCGCAGTTCGCGTAGCGCCCACTCCGCACTGACCGGCAGGTCACCGTCGCTAGAGCGACGTGGATCTGCCGTTCGGCGGGGTGGGGGCGCGGCGGGCGCGGCGGCGGTCGCCGGTGGGCTGGCTGAGGCGGCGCAGACGCGACAGTGCGCCGGATCGGCGCTCGTCGGCGGGGTCGAGCAGTTCGACCAGCGCGCGGGTCGCGACGATGTCGTCGCGGCCCGAGGGCGTGCCCAGCCACGCATGCAGGAGCGCGGCGTCCCCGCCGCGCAGCACGGATTCGCGCAGCTCGTAGTCCAGCCGCTCGCGCGCCTCGACGATCGCGGGGACCTCGGAGGACGGCAGCAGCGGACCCGGGTACCGGGCGAGCGCCTCGCCGAGCGCGCCGTCGGCGACGAGCCGCTCCACGCTCTCGAGGTCCGACGTCGCCGCGCCCCGCAGGCGGTACGGGTTGGCCTCCAGCCGGTCGCCGAGCAGGCGCCGCAGCCGGGACAGCTCGGCGCGCACGCTGACGGGCTTGCCGAAGTCGCCGTAGAGCTCGACGGCGAGCCGCTCGGCGGACATCCCGGCCGGCTCGAGCATCAGCAGCATGAGGATCTCGCTGCGGCGGGGCGTCAGCTCGATCGGGCCGTCGTCGAGCGACAGCCGCGCACGGTCACGCCCGAGCACGGAGACCGACAGCCGCGCGGTCGCCGGGACCGACGCCGTCGTCGACGCGTGCACGCCTGTGCGCCACAGCAGGTACGCGTCCCCGTCGTCGACGAGCTCGGCCCGCGCGGGACCGTCGGGCAGCGCGATGTCCCCACCGTGCGGCGGGACCTCGAGCCGGCCGACCTGGCCCCAGACGGGCTCGGCGCTGAGCAGCACCCGGCCGGTCGGTGACACCAGGGCGCCGGCCTGGCCGCCACCCGCGCCCACCGCGCCGCCGTAGCGCTCGCGCAGGCGTTCGTTGCGCTGGGCGGCCTCGCGGGCCAGCCCCGCCTCCAGCATCTGCGCCGCCGCGCCCACGAGCGCCAGCGAATGGGGATGCGCGGTGGCGAGCTCCCCGGAGAGGTCGATGACGCCGACGGGCTCGCCGGTCTCGGGGTCGTGGACCGGCGCCGCGCTGCACGTCCACTCCTCGACGGCCTGCGCGTAGTGCTCGGCGCTGAACACCTGCACGGGATGGTCGACCGCCAGCGCGGTCCCCATCGCGTTCGTCCCCGCCCGGCCCTCGGCCCAGCCGGTGCCGACCGCGAGGTTGATCGACTGCGCCTCGTCGAGCACCGCGGGCTCGCCGTCGATCCACAGGATTGTGCCGTCGGCGTCGCAGACGAGGACGACCTGCTTGGCGTCGCTGTGGACGTCGGCGAGCAGCGCACGGAGCATCGGCA
This sequence comes from Actinomycetota bacterium, assembly GCA_005788585.1. Next base: position 4,419 of record SYBY01000252.1, read on the forward strand.
TGCCGCCGGCCAGCGGATGCGAGCGCCACCGCTCGCCGGCGGCCTCGGTCGAGAGGACCTGCGGCGCGAGTTCCCCGGCGGGCGCCACGCCGGCCTCGCCGCTGCGCGCCCACGACTCGGCGATCACCGAGCGGACGCGCTGCGTCGCGGCCTCGCCGCCGCCCAGCGCCGCGTCGCGGGCCCGCGCGAGCGCGCGAGCGAGCCGACGGCGGTCCGTCGTTGCGTCCAGGGCGACCCACGGGTTCTGCTGCACGGCACGGCTCCTCCAGCCGGGTTCTCACAGCGTAGAGAACCATCGCCGCGTTGCAGCGTGGTTGCAACCGCCGCGGACGTACGTTGCGGCAGGAGAGACAACCGCGGCCGCAGACGCCGCGAGAGGAGACCGTGATGGCCACAGAGATTCAGGTCGACGCACACGCCCGCGAGTTCGTCGGGCACGACCACCCGATGCTCATCGGCTCGGACTGGGTCGATGCCGCGTCGGGCAAGACCTTCGAGGTGCTGAACCCGGCTACGGGTGAGCTGCTCTGCCGGGTCGCCGAGGGCTCGTCCGAGGACATCGATCGCGCCGTGAAGACCGCGCGCGCCGCGTTCGAGTCCGGCCCGTGGCACACCATGAAGCCGTCGGAGCGCGGCCGCATGATCCACAAGCTCGGCGACCTCATCCTCGAGCACGGCGACGAGCTCGCCGCGCTGGAGACGCTGGACAACGGCAAGCCGTACGCCGTCGCGCGCGCCGCCGACGTGCCGCTGGCGGCCGACCTCTTCCACTACATGTCGGGCTGGTGCACGAAGCTCAACGGGCAGACGATCCAGCCCAACGTGCCGTACATGCCCGACGCCCAGTGGCACGCGTACACCACGCGCGACCCGATCGGCGTCGTCGGCCAGATCATCCCGTGG
>SYBY01000253.1 GCA_005788585.1 Actinomycetota bacterium
GCGAGGTCGTCCTCGTGCAGCGCCAGGGCGCGCTGCCAGCCGTCGCTAGGGTCTGGGGTCGTGGGCAAGTTCTTCATCGATACGTCTCAGGGCGCCGTGGCGACGCAACGGCAGCTCATGGAATCCGGCATCGCCGGGGACGACGGCGTGCCGCCGAGGCCGTGGCACCGCATCCAGGGCACGGATGACGCGTCGACGCTCTGGTATGCCGTGTTGCGCAAGCAGGAGAAGGGGATCTTCATCGGGTCGCTGGTCATTCGCCACAGCGACCACCATGCCCTGCTTCTGGAGCGCGGATGGCAGGAGGTTCCGATCGAGGAGATCGGACCGACCGTGCCGCACCCCTTCTAAGTGAGGTGATTCAGCGACTCGGGTGCAGCTGGCGGATGGCGGCGCGCATCTCCCGGTGACCGAGATCCGCTGTCGTACTGGTGGTCCGGCCGCGGATCTCGGGTGCCGGGAGACGCGATGCCGGCGCCGCCAGGTGCGCAAGTCGCTGAATCACCTCACTAAGAGATGTAGATCGGCGCGCCGACCGGCACCCGCGGGTACAGGTCGATGACGTCCTCGACGAGCATGCGGATGCAGCCCTTCGAGGCGAAGCTGCCGATGGATCCGCGGTCGGCCGTGCCGTGGATGCCGACGCCGTCGTAGATCCCCAGCCACCTGGCCTTGATGGGGTTCGACGGGCCCGGCGGGACGACCGTCCCGGCGAGATCCCCGGCCCAGTCGGAGTTCGGGACGTGCCAGGCCGGGTTGACGGCCTTGTTCGCGATCTCGTAGACGCCTGACGGGGTGTCCTGCCCGGCCGCGCCGAGCGCGATCGGGTAGGTCTTGTCGAGCTTGAGGTCCTTGAAGACGTTCAGGCGGAAGTTCCCCCGGTCGACCGTGAGGATGACCGGGTACTTCTTGGCCAGCTGCTTGTCGCCGACCTTCGGCTTGACCCGGCGCCGCACGGCGGTGATCTCGCGCGGCGCCGACGGGTCGGCCATCGCGCGCTTGACGTCCGCGCGCAGCTTGCCCGTGATGACGACCTTGCCCGTGCGGGCGGACTGGACCGTGACGTTCGTGGCGGCGAAGTCGACCTTCGCGTCGCGCGCCTTGACCTGGGTCCCCACGCGGACCCGGTCGACGAGCCGGGAGACCGCGTCGTGGTTGTAGTCGATCTCGGGCGTGAGCTGCGCGTCGAGCTCCCCGCCGGTCACCGAGCGCCACGTGCGGCCGACGACGTTGCCGTCACGGCTGCGCCGCAGCGCCTCCTCGACGGTCGAGTCGATGTCCACCTGGGTCCGCGCCTCACGGGCCGAGAGCCGGAACGTCTTGTCGGCGGCCTTGACCACGACGGTTCGCCGCAGCGGATCGACGAGCTCGCGCTCGAGGGTGGCACGCGCCTGCGCCTCGGACTGCCCCCCGACGTCGACGCCGCCCACCGTCACGCCGTCGGCGATGGTGTCCTTGTGCGTCTGGTCGTAGGCGAACACCCCGGCCGCGGCGACGAGCAGCATCGAGATGCTGACGACGATGACGATGAGGGTCTTCCTGGGCATGTGACGCGAGAACGCTCCGGCATCGGAGCGGTCAGGGAAGGCTAGCTGGCGGGGATGTCGTCATCCACCGCTGCAACGCGTCCTGGCGGGCGGACCGCCGGGCTGCGGCGCAGGAACTCCTCGAGCCCCTCGTCGTAGCGGTAGGGGCGCGCCGTGTCGGCCAGCGGCGCGACCCGCTGGCTGCGGCGCAGGTCGAGCGCCGCTTCGCGGGTGGTGAACCGCAGGCGCAGGCCGGTCGCCTTCAGCCGCCGGTTGTCCACCGCGCGGCCGTGGCGCAACAGGGCGACGAGCTCCGGCGTCAGCGGCATGCCCGCCCGGCGCAGCGGCGCGGCGGCCAGCCAGGCCCCCCACGGGGGCAGCACCGGCGCGGGCCTGCGGTCCAGCAGCGACGCGAGCTCGGAGAGGGCCAGCACCCCGTCGGCGGCGACGTTGAAGGTGCCGTCGAGCTGCTCGAGCGCCGCGTGCTCCAGCGCCGTGACGGCGTCCTCGCGATGCAGGAGCTGCAGGCGCGGATCGAAGCCGGCCACCGCCGGGACGACGCCGGGCAGCGCGAGGGCGCGGCCGAGCGCCGAGTCCTCGCCGGCCACGTCGACGAGCCGCAGCACCGCCACGCGGGCTCCGGGCACCCGATGGCGCAGCTCCGACGCCGTCGCCTCGGCGGCCCGCAGCTCGCGCTGCAATGCGGTGCCGCCCGCGGGCAGGTCCATGTCCTCCTCGAAGTACGCGGGGTCGCCCGCCGCGCACCCGTAGACGTGCGCCGATCCGGCGACGACGAGGCTGCGGACGCCCGCACCGGCCGCCGCAGCCAGGAGCGCGTCGGTCCCCGCGACGTTGACCCGTGTGCGCTGCCGCGTGTCCCCGGCCGCCGCGTCCGTCTGGAGGCGGGCGTCGATGACGGTGTCGATCTGCGCGGCGGTCAGGACGCGCCGCAGTGCGCCGGCGTCGTCCCGGAGCCGCACGAACTCCGCGCGCTCGAGGACGATCGGCGGGTCGCGCTCGTCGACACCCACGATCGCGGCGACATCCGGGTCGGCTTCCAGGGCGCGGGCGACGCCCGCCCCGAGGGGACGCGCGAGGCCGGCGACGAGGATCCGCCGCCTCATCCCAGCCACACCGACCGGCGGCCGGCGACGAGGTCGACGAGCGCCGCCTGCAGGGCGGCGCCCGTCTCGTCGGCGAGCTCGCGCACCGACGCGGGGCGCCCCGGGTCGATGGGCGGCAGGAATCGCACCGTCACGTGCGCGGGCAGCAGCGCGGGAAGGCTGATCGGCAGTCGTCGTCCACCGGGCAGCGGGACACGGCCCAGCGTCGGCGTGACCTCCTCCGTCCCCACGATCGCGACGGGGACCACGGGCGCGCGCGTCACCCGCGCCGCGGCGAGCACCTCGTCGCGCAGCCGCCGCACCCGGTATCGGTCGCGCAACAGCCGCGGGCCGCGTTCCTCGGGGAACGCGAGGGCAAGTTGCCCCTCGTCACCGAGCAGCCGCCGGACGTTCGCGCGGTGGTCGGCGACCGCGCCGAGCTTCGGCAGCACCATCGCAAGCCCCGGCTGGGCCAGCGCTCCGGCGGCGACGAGCGGCACCACGGGCCGCGGCCGGGCCTGCGCCTGCGCGACGGCCTTGCCGACGAGTAGCGCGTCGAGGACGGTGCTGCCCGCCCGGTTGCACGCCAGGAGCGCCGGACCGGACGCCGGGACGTGCTCGGCGCCCTCCACGGCCACGCGGTGCCAGACGTGGAAGAGGGCGTCGCCGACCGTGCGGTCGACCAGGCCCTCCAGGCGCTCGGAGCGCCCCCAGTCGGTGACGCGGCGCTCGGGCTCGAGCCCTGGCAGGTGCTCGCGCAGGTCCGCGTCCGGCGCAGGCCGCCCGGCCGGGACGACCTCCGTGGGGCGATCGGTGGGCTCCACCCGCGCGAGGGTACCGGTGTCCGCGCCGCGGATCTGTGCCGCCGCTCCGCCGCCGCGTCAGTGCGTGACGGTGAGGACCGGATCGAGCGCGGCAGCGAGTGCAGGCCAGTCGGGCGCCGCGATGACGTCCTCCTCCTCGCGCACGTCGGCGTTCCACGGGTGCTCGAGCGTGGCGGCCACGATCCCGTGATCGACCGCGCTGCGGAGGTTCAGGGGGCTGTCGTCGATCAGGACGTCGATCCCGATCTCGCGGCAGCGGCTGATCTTGTCGAAGCTGCAGTACAGCTCGTCGTAGGGCAGGCCGATCCGCTCGAGCCAGCGCTCGGTCGGTCCGTGCGCCTCGATGACGCGGTGACTCGTGATGTGGACGAAGTGCCCGGCGGCGTGCCACGCGGAGACCGTCTCGACGGCGCCGGGGTAGGGCGTGGCCGCGAGGATCGACTCCGGACGATGCGTCTCGGCGATACAGGCGTGCAGCTGCTCGGGACGAAGCCGTGAGATGCCCCAGTCGACCTGCTGGTCGTACGGCAGGTCGATCCCGAAGCGGCGCCGCGCCTCGGACGCGAGTTGATCCCAGTAGTGATGCAGGGTCGAATCGATGTCGATGGCGATGCGCATGGCTCTTCTGACTAGGCTAATGGTCTGATGCTTGAGGTCACTGCACCCGAATACACCCGCGACGAACTCGATGCGTACGGCCCC
>SYBY01000254.1 GCA_005788585.1 Actinomycetota bacterium
GCCCGCGCTGACGTTGAACGCGAACACGCACACCAGGGCGCAGAGGACCACAAGGACACGCGAGGGGCGGGCCATACTCAGAGAGTCGAACACGGCGGCCCCGGATCAAGGTGCGGGAAAAACCTTGCAGCCGGAGGAAGGCGCTTCCCGGCGACGAAATCTGCGCGTTCGCCCTGTCAGGCCGGGGCGCGTTCACGGGCGTCGACGAGCGCCCAGCACGCCCCGCCGATCGCCGCGCCGAGGATGACCACGGACGGGTAGGCGCCCACCACGTCGGCGAACCGGTGTGAGGCGACGAACGCGGAGGCGTAGGCCACCCCGAGGCCGATCGCGACCGCCGCCCCGGCGCCGCGCCACCACCGCGGTGCGCACCACAGCGCGCCCGCCAGCAGCACCAGCCCGCCGAGCGGGCGCACGCCCGTGACGTCGGCGACGGCGAAGCCGAGGATGAACGACCCCGCGGCGACCGGCCAGGTGGGAGGGTGCGCTCCGGTCACCGTTCGAGCATCCGTCCCATCATCTCCAGCGCCCCGGCCTTGTGCAGCGGCTCGTTGAGGTTGCCGCACTTCGGCGACTGCACGCAGCTCGGGCAGCCCTTCTCGCACGGGCAATCGGCGATCAGGCGGTGGGCGTCGGCGACCAGGGTCTCGAAGACGTGGTAGCCGACGCGGGTGATGCCCACCCCGCCGGGGTGCCCGTCGTAGATGAAGATCGTCGGCATGCCCGTCTGCGGGTGGGCGTTGGTCGACAGGCCGCCGATGTCCCAACGGTCGCACATCGCCAGCAGCGGCAGCACCGCGATCTGCGTGTGCTCGGTGGCGTGCAGCGCGCCGAGCAGCACGTCGAGGGGGAACTCATGGCGCAGGAGGTCCTCGTCGGGCTCGTACCAGAGCGCCTGGGTCTGGAACGTCGTCTCGGGAAGGTCGAGGCTCTGCAGGTCGATGATCTCGTGGTCGGAGAGCCGCTTGCGCTGGTAGGCGACGACCGTCTCGGTCACCGACACCAGGCCGAACGACAGCGTCACGCCCATCGTGTCCCGGCGGTCCTGCAGCTTGTCGATCCAGGTCAGCGTCTCGCGCTTGGGCTGGGTGTACCAGTCCCCGTCGAACGGTTCGACGAGCGCCCGCCGCGTCTCGATGTCCAGCTCGCGGACGACGTACTGCCGGCCGAGGTGCAGGTAGACCGCGCCCGGGTGGGTGGTCGAGAACGCGCGCGCGGCCTCGACCGAGCCCAGCACCTCGCCGCTGGCTACGTCGATGACCGCGAACGAATCGGGCGACGCGCTGCGCAGCGACACGCGCGCGGCGGGGTAGTCCTCGGGCGCGCGCAGGACGTAGGTCCCCTTGCGCGCGACCAGCTCGCCGCTGGCCACGAGCGACTGGGCGTGCGCCTCCCACCGCGGGCCGAGCGTCGCGGCGTCCGCGGCCTCCAGCGGCCCCTCGTGCGCGGCGCACAGCAGGTGGGCGAGGTGGATCTGCTCGTTCTCGTAGTCGAGGATCGCCGACTCCACCGCGCGGTCCAGGAACGCGTCGGGATGGCGGCAGAAGAACTGGTCGAGGGCGTCGTCGCCCGCGACGTAGACGGCCAGGCCCGTCGTCCGGCGCCCCGCGCGGCCCCACATCTGCCGCAGCGAGGCGACCGTCCCCGGGAACGTGGTCACGACCGCAGCGTCGAGCGCGCCGATGTCGATGCCCAGCTCCAGCGCGTCCGTGGTGATGACCGCCCGCAGCTCTCCGTTGACGAGTCGCGCCTCCAGCTCCCGGCGCTGCTGCGGCGTGAACCCCGCGCGATAGGGCGCGACCTTGTCGGCGAGGTGTGGGTGCGTGTCGGCGAGCTTCATCGACACCAGCCGCGCGACCAGCTCGACCGCCTTGCGCGACTTGATGAAGCAGATCGTCCGGGCCCCGCTCGCGACGAGCTCGGTGAGGAGGTCCGCGGTCTCGGCCAGCGCGCTGCGGCGCAGGCCGAGCGCCTCGTCCTCCAGTGGCGGGTTCCACATCGCGATGTGTCGCGGCGCGTGGGCGCTGCCGTCCTGGTCGACGAGCGTGAACTCCTCGATCCCCGTCAGCCGCTCGGCCAGCTCGACCGGGTTGCCGATCGTGGCGCTGGCCATGAGGAACCGCGGCTCGGTGCCGTACGCGGAGGCCACGCGGCGCAGGCGGCGCAGCACGTTGGCCACGTGCGAGCCGAAGACGCCTCGGTAGACATGCGCCTCGTCGACGACCACAATCGCGAGGTTGGCGAACACATCCCCCCACGCCCGGTGGTTGGGCAGGATCCCGACGTGGAGCATGTCGGGGTTCGTGAGGATGAGGTTGCTCTTGCGGCGGATCGCCGTGCGCTGCTCCCGGGGTGTGTCGCCGTCGTAGATAGCTGGACGGACCTGTCTGTTCAAACCCAGTGCATGGAGGGCACGGGCCTGATCCTGTGCCAAGGCCTTCGTCGGGTAGAGGTACAGCGCGCGCGCGTGGGGGTCGCTGCACAGGACGTCCAGCGTCGGCAGGTTGAAGCAGAGCGACTTCCCCGACGCCGTGCCCGTGGTGATGATCGTCGGGCCGGCGAACGCCGCCTCGAGGGCGTCGGCCTGGTGGACGTACAGCGCGTCGATGCCCGATCGTCCCAGCGCCGCGCGGACGTCCGGGTGCAGATCGGCGGGGATCGGCGCGGTCACGGCGGCGCGCGCGCCCTCGTAGGCGCGGCGCACGAGCCGCCCGTCCGCCTCGCCCGCGTCGAGGAGCTTCTGCCACGGGTCGATGCGCTCGGTGACGGCCACGAGGACCGAGGCTACTCAGGCGGCGTCGTCGCCCTCCACGCGGGCGCGCTTGTGCGCGTACATCGCCCTGTCGGCGCGCTCGAGCACGACGTCCGGCCCCTCACCCGGCAGCGCGATCGTCGCACCGACCGACACGCGAGGGTGCACGACGTCGGTCCCGAGGCTGACGGGCGCCTCCATCACCCGGTCGACCCGGGCGGCCAGCGCCTCGACCTGGCCCGTGGTGACGTCGTCGACGAGCAGGACGAACTCGTCGCCGCCCCATCGCCCCGTGATGTCCGAGGGGCGGATGACCTGGGGCAGGCGTTCGGCGACCACACGCAGGACCTCGTCGCCGGCCGAATGCCCGTGGCGGTCGTTGACCTCCTTGAAGTTGTCCACGTCGACGAACATCACTCCCACCGGGGGAGCGGGCGCGCGACGGGACAGCAGGCGCGTGAGCTGCTCGCCCACGCACATCCGGTTCGGCAGGCCGGTGAGCGGATCGTGAAAGGCGCGATGAGACAGCTGATCTTCCAGCATGCGGCGCTCGGTGATGTCCAGGACCAGGACACACAGACCCGCCGTGATGCCCGCCACCTTGATCGGGAAGAAGTGCAGGCTCCAGTGACGCTGATCGCCGGGTGCCGCCCCGGTCGCGCCGGAGATCTCGATCCCCGTGAGCGGAACTCCGGATTCGAGCACCTGGCGGTAGAGGACCTCGGCCTCGGCGCCGAGCTCGCCGTGCAGCTCGGCGGGCGTCCGGCCGATGAGCTCCTCGGGCGGACGCCCGTTCATCTGGGCGAGCGTCGCATTGGCCCGGACGTGGCGCAGCTCGAGGTCGAAGACCCCCAGCCCGACAGGGGCGTCATCGAAGAGGGCGCCGAGCAGGGCGTGTTCGAACTGCCCGTCGGCGGTGATCCGGTCAAGTTCCACGTCGTCGGTGCGGCGATGCGTCTCGTCTCGGCTCACGGTACTCCCCCCTCCCCGGTTTCGGGGACTTTTTCCCGGTTCAGCGCCGGAACATGCGCCCGACGGTGCCGAGCGTGTGCACGGCCACGGGCTCGACGGCGCCCGGGAGCGCCAGCCGGATCTCGTCGCGGTGGCGCATGAGGACGGCCGCCGCTGCGACGGGGTTGGCTCTCCGCCCGCCGACCTCGGCGAGATCACGGAAGAGCTCTTCGGTGCGCAGGGCGGGGGTGGTCGTCCAGGTCGCCCGCGCCAGTGCGGTGCTGGGGTTCCACATCCGGTGACGGGTGGCGACGGGGATGTCGAGCGTGTCGCCGGGGCTCAGGACGCGCATCGTCCCGTCGAGGTCGACCGTCAGCTCGCCCTCCAGCATCTGGAAGTGCTCGGCCTGATGCGGGTGCAGGTGCGGGGGCGGCGCTGGCGTTCCTGGCGACCACGTCGCGTCGAGGACGAGCTCCTCGGGGGTGGAGCGGACGACGGTCAGCACTTCTCCGCCGAAGTCGATCACGTCGGGAGCGGGCACCGTTGTGCCAACCTAACGCTTCGCGCCGGGCGGCATTCCCGACTCGCGAGGTATGTGTTAGGGTGACCTAACCCGATGGATCCCTCAGCGCTCCCCACCGATGAGCAGGCGGACTTTCCCCGCACCGGCGTGCGCGCGCGCCGCTGGTACCGCTTCGAGCGCGACCTGCGCGAGTGGCTCGACACCCCCGAGGGACGGTTCGCCTCGTGGGACGCCGAGCGCGAGATCAGCGCGTCTTGCGCGCCGTCGCCCGCCGGGTGACGCTCGTCCGCTGGTAGCGGTCGATGGTCGTCACCGTCGCGCTGCGCACGCCGTTGCGCTTGGTCGCGCCGGGGATCTTCAGCGATGACGACCTGGTGGTGCGCGCCACGGTCCGTCCGTCGCGCAGGACGGCCCGGACGAGATAGCGCCTGGCGCCCGTCACCTTCGCCCAGGACACGCGCACACCCCGGATCGTCGCCCGCCGCGGGGCGGCCGGACGCCATGTGGCGGCGGTGCGGTAGCGCGTGACCGTCTTCGGGGCGTTCGCCGGGCTCGGCTCGCCCACCGGGGTTGCGACGATCGTGCGCAGCCCGGCCGGTCCCGGCGGGGACGCGAACCGCAGGATACCGGCGCCGCGTCCGACCGTCTTCAGCGGGCGTTCGCCTGCCGACGACCGCTCGGAGAGCTGCACCCGCGTGCCACTCGGCCCGGTCACCCGGTAGCGCAGGACGCGGCCGCTGCCACGGCGCTCGACCTTGCCCGTGACGCGGACGGGCTCGACGTCGCGGGAGATCGCCAGGCCGGTGATCGGCGGCGACCCGTCACGCGGGACGATCTGCCAGGTCCCCGCGGGCGGCTTCGTGAGGACGACGACGGTCGCCTTGCCGGTCGGCACCGCCGAGACCACCGGGTCGCCGCCCGGGGCCTTGTAGCCCAGCGGCGTGATGCGTCGCCCGTCCGGCGCGATCACGTCGACCAGCGGCGCGGCGCTCTCGCCCCGCACCAGCACGTTGGCCGTCTCCACGCCGCTGCCCAGCGTCACCGACTGCGGAGCGCCGGCCTGCGCGGGCCGGCCGACGGGCGGTGGCACCTGGTAGGCGGACATGTCGCACGTGTCGCCGAAGATCAGCTCGCCCGGGCCGCCCCACTTGTACCCGACGCCCGCGTAGCCGGGGGCGAAGGTGTCGGGCGGCGCGGGCACCGGGACGCGGATGCACCCGGCGACGCCCTTCGTCGAGAGCGTGCCCTTCGCGCCGGTGATCGGGATGCCGAAGACGCGCGTCGAGGTGTCGAACGTGCCCGCGAACTGGGCGGACGGGCCGTCGACCCAGAACGACGCGCTGCCGTCGAGGCGCACCACCTCGAGATCGATGCCGAACTCCCCCTTGATCGAGGCGTACCCGTCGGTGGTCGCGAGCGCCGTGCCCGTGCCGACCTGGATGCCGAACAGCCGCTCGACGCCGTCGAAGCGGAACTGGGCCCCGCCGTTGACGACGGTCAACGTCAGCCGTCCGTCGAGCTCCACGGCGAAGACGTCCGCGGGCGGAGGGGTGTAGATCGCGCCGAACGATGCGCCGACGCTGACGCTCAGCGGGTCAGGACTGAACGCCCCCGTGACGCCGAGGAAGTAGACCTTCGGGAACACCGTGATGCCCGGACGGGGGAAGCGCAGGTCGACCTCGCCGCGCTCGAACCGGCCGTCGACGAACGACACGCTGAGCTTCAGCGCGCCGAGCGGGAGCTTCAGCCCGGCTGTGCCGCTCCAGCGGTCGGCCGCGCCGTCGTAGCTCACCTTCAGGGCCTCGATCTCCAGCGGGCCGAGCGGGATGCGTCCCACCGAGAAGGCGAAGGACTGCAGGACGGCGCCGCGGCCCATCTCGGCGCGGAGCGTCGCCGAGGCGCTGACGCCGCCGAGCGCCTTCGGGAGCTTCAGCGACACCGGGATGTTCACCCCGTTGCCGGCGATCTTGATGTCGAAGTCCGCGTCGACGGGGAAACCCTTGATGTCCGGGCCCTTGGGCAGCTTGACGCCCTTGAAGAGCGACTGCCCGGCGTTGGAGCCGAGCTGGACGTTGAGCTTCAGGTCGGCGAGCTCGATCTCGCCGATCGCCGGGCCCCGGAGCAGGATCTTCACCCGGCCGGTGGTGTTCAGCGTGCGCTTGCGCGGGTCGAAGACGATCTTCGTCTCGCCGACCGGACGCAGGATCAGGCCGAGGAACTCGACCTCCCCGGTGGAGACCAGCGCGCCCGGGAACGCCGGGTCGTTGCTCTCGAGCAGGCAGCCGGCCAGCGGCGCGAGCTTGACGTCGGCGAACCCGGCCTCCTTGCAGCCGGCGAAGCCGCCGGGGATGCCGCTGCCTGCCAGCCCGCCCGCGCCGGCCTGGCCGGTGGGGGCCAGCGACCCGAACGCGCTGACGGCGATCTCCCCCGAGAACGTGCCGGTCGGGTTGCGCCGCTGGACGAGTACGCCGCCGCCATCGGCCGCGGCGCCGAGGTCGAGCTGGTCGATCGTGTCGGCCGCCGCCGCCTCGTAGCGGCGCCAGATGCCGCCGCCCGCGGGGCTGGAGGCGACCGAGACCCGTTGCGGCTGCTGTCCCTGGCTGAACGCGGCGTGCAGCGTGCCGCCGGGGTCCTGCGTGAAGGCGCGCGTCTGCGCGACGTCGCGTGGGCTGATGACCGTCGGGGCGCCGGGGGCGCCGCCGGTGACGTTGCGGACGTTCCACGCGCCCTCGCGGGCGAGCAGGTAGGTCCCCGCCGGGCCGCCGGCCAGCCGGGGGAGGTCCCCGGGGACCTGCGCGCTGCTCCACGTCCCGGGGTCGTTGACGTTCCCGGCGCCGCTCCAGCGCCGCAGCGTGATCGGCCCGACCGGGCCCGAGAACGCGGCGACGATGCCCTCGCCCTCGGCGGCCACCGCGCCCTCGTAGAGGTCGGTCCCCGTGCTGAGCACGGCGCTCTGGGAGGTGAAGTTCCCCGCGTCGAGGACCTGCAGCAGGGTGCCGCCGGTGAACGCGCTGGTGATGACCGCGATGCGCGGGTTGGGGCCGCCGAGGAGCGTCGCGTCGCCGGATGGGAGGACGGTGCCGACGATGCCCGGCCCGGTCCACGTCGTGCCGCCGTCGGACGACGTCCAGGCGTACGTCGTGCGGTCGCGATCCTCGCCGTCTGGATGGCGCACGATCGACGGGTAGCGGTGACTGAGCACCACCAGCTGATTGCCGATCTGCGTGATCTTCGGCCCGGCGTCGTCGGACGCGTACGGCACCGAGATCGGCATCGGCGTCGGGTTCGGGTTGTTGCAGGCCGTCGCGCCGCGGGGCAGGCGGCAGTAGTGCGTGACGTCGGGTGTCTCCCCGATCTGGTCCTCGTTCCACACGATGTGCGACGTGCCGGCGGGGTCGACGTGGACGTCGGGCCAGATGCCGGCGCCGACGGAGACCGGCGCGGCGGGCGGCGCGGGTGCCTTGGTGCGGGGAACGCGGGACGGCGGCTTGTAGCCCGGGGTGGCCAGCGCCCGCGGGCGCCGCTGGCTCGCGGACGCGGGGAGCTGCGCGGGTTCGCCGGCGTGGGGCAGGACCAGGGACGCGCGATCGGGCAGCGTGGTCGCCGCGCTCGCGGGCGCGGGACCCGACCCGACCAGGGGGGCGAGAAGCGCGACGACGAACAGGACGCGGCGGCTGGACACGCCGGCCAGACCCTACTCCGTGTCCACCGATTCGTCGAGCGTCACATACTGGTCGCTGGAGCGACCACGATGTGACGCTCAGCCCAGTGGCGGGGGGCTACGAGCGAGCGCAGTCGCGGCACAGGCCGCGCACGGTGACCTGCGCGTGATCGGGCGTGAAGCCGGTGTCGCGCGCGGCGGTGAGCAGCGCGTCGGGCTGCACGGGCGCGTCGATGTCGGTGATGGCCCCGCACGCGCGGCACACGAGATGGTGGTGGTTTTCGGTGCGGGGATCGAAGACGACGGTGCCGCCCTCGGTCGCGACGCGGTGGACGAGTCCGAGCTCCTCGAGCAGGTCCAGCGTGGCGTACACGGTGGGGAGGGACACGCCCGGCATCTGGGCGCTCACCTCGCCGAACACCATCTCCGCGGTGGCGTGGCGGTTGAGCTGCTGCATGACGCGCGCGATGACCAGGCGCTGCGGGGTCACGCGCTGCCCGCGCTCGCGCAGTGCGCCGGCAAGCTGGGTTTCCATCGTCGCGTCCACGGGAAGGATGTTAGCGCAACTGTGAGGCTACCCTAAGTCGCACGTTATTCTAAGTTGCTTGTGATAGAGTGCAGGACCGACTCCGAAATCCCCAGCAGAGGAGCTGCCACCGTGCCGACCACGCATCACGCCGCCGCAGGCATCCTGTCCGACGCCAACACCGAGAAGCGCGAGGAGATCGTCGATCTTCTGACCCGCGCGTACTGGATGGAGCTCGAGACGGTCATCAACTACCTCTCGATCTCCCAGCACCTCGACGGGATCCGCGCCGAGGAGATCGCGGCGGCGCTCGGCGAGGACGTCACCGAGGAGCTCGGGCACGCGAAGCTGTTCGCCGAGCGCATCAAGGACCTCTACGGCACGCCTCCCGGGTCGCTCGACTTTACCCCGGACATGAGCTACCTCCAGCCGTCCGACGACCCGACCGACGTGATCGGCGTCATCAAGGGCGTCATCCAGGCCGAGGCCGGCGCGATCGAGCACTACACGCGCATCATCGAGGCCACCGACGGTGTCGACTGGGCCACGCAGGACATGGTCATCGCGATTCTCCGCGACGAGGAGAACCACATGCGCACCTTCGAGCGGTACCTGCGCGAGTTCGAGTAGCGGTTTCGCACGTCGCGCCTGCGGCTACCGTGGGCGCGATGCGCTGTCTGTACGTCGACCTCGACGGGACCCTGCTCGGTCGCGGCGGGTCGCTGGTCCACGATGCCGACGGCAACCCGTCGCTGCTCTCGCTCCGCGCCGTCGAGGCGTGCCTGCGCGTGCAGGCCGAGGTCGTGCTCATGAGCGGCCGCCGCCAGGTCACGGTTCGTGAGCCCGCGCGCCTGCTGGGCCAGCCGTCCTACATCTTCGAGGCCGGCGGTGGCCTGGTTCTCGACGGCGAGACGTTCTGGCTGTGCGACGGCCTGGAGCCCGACGGCCGCACGATCGCCGAGCAGGTCTCCGCGGGCGGCGCGCCCGAGCTGCTGCTCGAGCGCTTCGCCGGCCGCCTGGAGTTCCACGCGCCCTGGCACGAGGGACGTGAGGTCTCGCACCTCTTCCGCGGCCGGGTGGACGCCGCCGAGGCCGACGCGCTCCTCGCGGCCGAGGGGCACGAGCAGTTGCGGCTGGTCGACAACGGCGCCATCCACGCGCGCGGGGTCAACCTCGATGTCGCCGACGACGAGTTGCGCGCCTACCACCTCGTCCCGCGCGGGGTGAGCAAGGCCCGCGCGGTCGCCCGCCACCAGCGCGCCCGCGGCTATGCGCCCGAGGACTGCATCGCGGTCGGCGACTCGCGCGAGGACCTCGCGGTCGCGCCGGTCGTGGGCGCCTTCTGGCTCGTGGCCAACGGCCTGGCGCAGGACCCGGGTATGACGGCGGGCGCGCCCGGCACCATCCACGTCGCCGAGGAGCGCAACGGCGCCGGCGTCTACGAAGCGGTGGTCTCGACCCTCGCACGCCGCGGATGACGGAGACGCTGCTGGAGCGGGACGTCGAGCTCGGCCGGCTCGACGACCTCCTCGACCAGGTCGCCGCCGGTGGCGACGGTGCGGTCGTCCTCATCGAGGGACCGCCCGGGATCGGGAAGACCGCGGTCATGCGCGCTGCCGGCGAGCGCGCGGAGCGTCGCCCGCGGGTCGTCGTGCTGCGCGCCATCGCGTCGGAGCTCGACCGCGACTTCCCCTTCGGCCTCGTGCACCAGCTGCTCGGCCCGGTCCTCGCCACGGCCGACGCGGACCGCCGCGCGCGCCTGTTCGCCGGCGCCGCCGCGCGTGCCGACGTCGTGCTCGATCCGCGCGCGGACCTCTCGGGTGAGGACCCGGGCTACGCGGTCCTCCACGGCCTGTACTGGCTGCTCGTCAATCTCGCCGAGGAGTCCCCGGTGGCGCTGCTCATCGACGACCTGCACTGGGGTGACCGCGCGTCGTTGCGGCTGCTCGAGTTTCTCGGGCGCCGGCTCGACGGCGTGCCCGTGCTCGCGGTCGGCACGCTGCGGCCCGCCGAGCCCGGCGCCGAGACGGACCTGCTCGCGGCGATCGCGGCGGGTCCGGTTGCCCACGTGCTCCAGCCCGCGCCGCTCTCCGACGGCGCGGCCGGACGGCTGCTCGCAGCAGGGCTCGAGCAGGAGCCCGAGGCTGCCTTCGTCGCTGCGTGTGCCACCGCGACCGGCGGGAACCCGCTGTTGCTGCGGGCGCTCGCCCGTGAGGCGGCCGACCGCGGGCTGCGCGGGCGGGCGGGAGACACGGGCGATCTCGCCGAGCTGGGCGCCTCCGGCCTGCGAGCCGTCGTCGAGCGCCGCCTCGGTGCCCTCGGCTCGGACGCGGGGCGCCTGGCCCGGGCCGCGGCCGTGCTGGGAGACCGGCGGTCGCTCGACGACCTCGCCGACGTGGCGCAGCTCGCCGACGCCGAGGCGCGGGCCGCGGCCGACCAGCTCGTCGCCGCCGACCTCCTCGACCCCGACGGGTGGGTGTACGTCCACCCGCTCATGCGCGAGGCCGTCGCGGCGGTGACCCCGGCAGGCGAACGGGCGGAGCTCCACCGGCGTGCCGCCGCCCGCGTGCGTTCACGTGGCGGGCGTCCCGACGAGATCGCCGTGCACCTCCTGGCCACCGAACCCGAGGGCGACCCGGAGGTCGTCGAGCTGCTGCGGACCGCGGCGCGGCGGGCTGCCGCCGAGGGCGCGGCGGAGACCGCGGTCGCCCAGCTGCGGCGCGCGCTGGCCGAGCCGCCCGCGCGCGCGGACCGGGCCGAGGTGCTGCTCGAACTCGGCGAGCTGGAGCTGCGCACGAACGAGCCGTCCACTGCCGACCGGCTGCGCGAGGCGCTCGATCTGGGACTGGCGCCCGACCTGGCTGCCCGCGCCCGCGCCGCGCTCGCCTCGCATCAGATCTACACCGACCCGCCGGCCGCGCTGGACGACCTCGAACGCAGTGCGGCCGAGGCGGACGATCCGGTGCTCGCGATGCGGCTGGAGTCCAGCCTGCTGGAGGTGTCGGTCTTCCTCACCGCGCTGGCGCCCCGACGCCGCGAGCTGCTCGACGCGGGACTCGCCGACCCCGACCCGTCGCCGGTGATGCTCGCGCACATCGCCCAGGACGTCGGCGCGATCCCGCACCCGGTCGGCGAGATCGTGGACTGGGCCGAGCGCGCGGTGGCGGACGGCCGGCTGCTGCGAGACGTGGGGCCGGGCAACAGCACCTACAACCTGCTGATGCACGCGGTGCGGTACGCGGAGGACCCCGAGCTCATGCGGCGCCTGCTGGAGGCCGGCGAGGCCCACGCCCGGAGCGAGGGGTCGGCGCGCTCCGCCCTGTTCCTCGACCATGCGCGTGCCTACTACGAGCTGGCCTTCGGGTCGATCGCGGCGGGTGCCGCCGTGGCCCAGGGCGGGTTGGCGGCCGCGCGCGAGGCGGGCTTCTTCGTCCCCGGCGACGCCTTCACCGCGATCGTCGCGGAGCTGCAGCTCGAGGCTGATCGCCTGGACGACGCCGACGCGACCGTCGCCACCCTGGACACCGCGGGTGCCTCGGCGACGATCGCCGGGCCCTTCGCGGTCTCGGCGCGCGGGCTCGTGCGCTACATGCAGGACCGGCGTGCGGAGGCCGAGGCCGACTGGCGGCTGGCCATCGACCTGACCGATCAGCGCGGCTGGAAGACCCCGCTGGCCACGCGCGGGGCGCTCCGGCTCGCGCGGCTCCTGGCGGCGCGCGGCGAGACCGACGAGGCGCTCGCGCTCATCGATCGCGATCTCGATGTCGCGCGGACCGCAGGCATGCGCGGGGCCGAGGGTGTCGCGCTCAGGGCGCGCGCGGTGGTGGTCGGGGGTGACGAGGGCATCGAGACGGCGCGCCAGGCGGTTGCGCTCCTGCGGACCACGCCGCTGGCGCTCGACACCGCGTGGGGGCTCTACGACCTGGGTGGCGCGCTGCGGCGGGCAGGCCACCGGGCCGATGCGCGCGAGCCGCTGCGCGAGGGGCTCGACCTGGCCGATCGCCTCGAAGCCGGCCTGGCCGCCCGGCTCCTGCGCGAGGAGCTCGCCGCGGCGGGCGCACGGCCGCGGCGCCGGGCGCTCACCGGGCCGGCGTCGCTGACGCCGAGCGAGCGGCGCGTCGCCGACCTGGCGGCGAAGGGGCTGAGCAACCGCGAGATCGCCGAAGCGCTGTTCGTGACGCGCAAGACCGTCGAGCTGCACCTCGGTCACACCTACACGAAGCTCCAGATCAAGACCCGCACGCAGCTGCCGGAGGCGCTGGTCGACGGAGGGTGACGAGCCGCACGGCGCAATCCCGTCCTGACGGATAGGATTAGGCACCCCTAAGAAGGGGACCCTAACGCGCTGATGTCCCGCCGCTCTCCCATTGCCTGGCTTTCCGGTGCCGCCCTCGTAGGCGGCCTCGTCATGGTTCCCGCCGCGCCCGCCGGCGCCGCGAGCAGTTCCCAGGGCACGGTGACGGTGACCGCGTCGGGCGCCGCGGGCAAAGCGCTGCGCCGGGCGGGCGTCCGGCTGCAGGCGCCGAGGGTCGCCGCGCTCGTTGACGGCAGTGCCCGCCTGACGTTCACCGTCACCTCGCGCGCGGTCCGCGGTGCGGAGGCGACCCTGCCGCTGCGCGGCGACCTGCGCTTCACCCGGCGGGGGCGGACCGTCCGGTACGCGTCACTGCGCGCGACGGTGCGTAGCGGGACGGTGCGCATCACCGGCCGCGTGGCGGGCCGCGGCCCGCGTACCACGGTCCTCTCCGGACAGCCGCGCCAGAACGCCATGACGCTCGACCGCACGCGCCGCGCTGTCGCCGTCCGCGCCACCACCCTGTCGCTCTCCGCGGCGACCACGCGCCGGCTGCGGGTCGCGCTGCGGCTCTCGCGCACCCCGGCAGGCACCCTGGGCGCGGTCACCGTCGCCGCGGGCCTGCAGCCGGCGGGCGGCACCAGCGGCGGCGGGACGACGACGGGCACGGGCACCGGCGGCGGTACCACCACCGGGACGCCGACGGTCCAGCCGGCGACGACCGAGCCGCCGGCGCTCGCACGGACCGCGAACGCCACCGACATCGTCGGCGCCACCGTCGTCTGGCGCGTGCGGGAGTCGTTCATCCGCTACGTCAACACCGGGGAGGGGACGAGCGTGCGCGACGGCGCGACCGCCGACCCGGCGGAGAACCTCCCCGATGCGGGCGTCCCGCTGGTCTACCAGTTCCGCTTCCCGTTCCGCGCGGGCTGGGGCGACCCGACGAACGGTGCGGCCGCGGTCACGTTCTCCGGCGGAGTGCGTTTCCGCTATGTCCAGCACACCATCGACTTCACCACCGCCGATCCCGAGATCGAGCTCAACGGCGACAACTCGCGCGCGATCTTCCGCCTGACCGGCGTCGACGGCACGGCGTTCACCGGCAAGCGCACCGTGCTGCTCGACCTCAAGCCGTCCGCGGCGGCGTCGCGGACGGTCAGCCCCGACGGGAAGACCGTGACGTACGAGCGCATCCCCGCGTCCGTCCCCGCGGGCACCGGCGACTCCGTGTTCGCCGGCTTCTACCTCGCCGGCCAGCCGTTCGGCTGGGTCTCCATCACCTACACCCTCGCCTGAACCTCCTCATGTCCCGAACCCGCACCCTCCTCGCCGCCCTGCTCGCGACCGTCGTCGCGCTCACCGCCGCCACCCCCGCGACCGCCGCCTACAAGCGCGTCGCGGCGCTGACGCCCTTCACCGCGAACGCGATGGCGCAGATGGGCGTCAAGCCCGTCGCGCGCGGTGAGCTCCTCGGCGGCGTCGACCAGGTCGACCCGCTCCTGCGCGGCGTCCGCGTGCTGAAGCTCTCGCACCCCAACGGCGCGAACCTCGAGCAGCTCGCGCAGCTCAACCCGCAGCTGGTCCTCACGACGCCGACGTTCCGCAAGGGCGCCGCCGGCATGAAGCGGCTCGGCATGCGGGTCGTCGAGAGCGACCCGACGAGCGTTGCCGCCGTGCCGAGGGAATTCGTGCGCGTCGGCAAGCTCATCGGCCGCGAGCGCCAGGCGCGTACGCTGGCCAACGCGCAGGTGCGCAGGATCAACGCGGTCAAGCGCAAGGCCAAGCGCAGCCCGACGGTCCTCGTGATCCTCGGCGTGGGCCGCACCCCGTACGCGTTCCTGGCGAACTCGTGGGGCGGCGACCTCGTGCGCCACGCGGGTGGCCGCCTGCTGACCCGCGGCCTGTCGGGCAGCGGCGGTTTCGCGCGCATCAGCAACGAGGTCGTCGTGCAGCGCAACCCCGACATCATCATCGCGGTGCCGCACAGCGAGACGAAGAACATCCCGGCGATGGCGCGCTACCTGAAGTCGAATCCCGCGTGGAGGAAGACCAAGGCGATGCGCAGCGGACGCGTGTACGTGTCGACGGGCAACTCGTTCCTGCAGGCGTGGACCGACGTCGACCGCGTGATCGCCGACGTCCAGACGAAGTACCTGACGAACCGGTAGCACCATGGCCGTGGCCAGCCCTCCCGTCGCCCCGCCCCGCCCGGCGCGCCCCGCCCGCGTGCTCGTGCGCCAGGCGGCAGTGCTGGTGGTCGCGGCGGTGGCGCTGGTCGCATCGATCGCCGCGTCGATGAGTCTCGGCGCGGTCGACGTCCCGCTCGGTCAGGTCATCGACGCGCTGCGCGGCACCGCCGACGAGGGGCCGCTGAAGGAGATCGTCCTGCAGCTGCGGCTGCCGCGGACGGTCAGCGCGATCTTCGTCGGCGCCGGTCTGGGCGTCGCGGGCGCGCTGCTGCAGGGCGCGCTGGCCAACCCGCTCGCGTCGCCCGACGTGATCGGCGTGACCGGGGGCTCGGCGTTCGGGGCGATGCTCGTGCTGCTGGCGTTCCCCAACTCGATCGCGCTGCTGCCGGTCGGTGCGCTGGTGTTCGGCCTCATCGCCGCGGCGATCGTGTTCGGCATCGCGTGGACCGGCGCGAACCGCGGCGGGATCCAGCGGGTCATCCTCGCCGGCATCGCGATCAGCGCGCTGTTCGGTGCGGGAACCATGACCCTCATGACCGCGTACCCCGACCGCGTCCAGTCCGCGATCTTCTGGATGGCGGGCGGCATCACGACCACCGGGTGGGAGGACATGGGCGCGGTGTGGCCGTACTTCGCGGCGGGCTTCGCGCTGACGCTGGCGATGCCGCGCGCGCTGGACCGTCTCGCGCTCGGTGACGACGTCGCGGCGTCGCTGGGCTCGCGACCGGCGCTGATCCGCCTCGGGGCGGGCCTGGCGGCCGCGCTGCTCGCGGCGTCAGCCGCGGCGATCGCGGGGCTGCTGACCTTCATCGGGCTCGTGATCCCGCACCTCGTCCGGATGGCGGGCGGCACGTCGCGGCACGGCTTCGTGATCCCCGCGTCGGCCATCGCGGGCGCTGCGCTGCTGGTCACGGGCGACACGCTCGCGCGTGTGGTGCTGGCACCGCGCGAGCTGCCCGTCGGTCCATTCATGGTGGTGCTCGGCGTGCCGCTCTTCCTCTGGCTGCTGCGCCGCGCGACATGAGCGAGCCGATCCTCGCCGCGCGCGACGTGCGGGTGTCGATCGGCGGGAACTCGATCCTCCACGGAGCCGACCTGGCGGTGTCCGCGGGCGAACTCGTGGCGGTCGTCGGGCCCAACGGCGCCGGGAAGTCGACGCTGGCTCGCGCCGCGGCGGGGCTCCAGTCGCTGGCCGGCGGCTCGGTGACCTGGTACGGCGAGGACGTCGGGAAGCTGCGCGGCCGGCGCCTGGCGCGCACCCGCGCCTACGTCCCGCAGCGCGCCCGGGTGCCGGACGGCGTGACGGTGCTCGAGGCGGTCCGCATCGGCCGCTCGCCGCACCTGCGCCCGCTCCAGCGCCTGGTGGCCGCCGACCACGAGGCGGTCGCGCGGGCGATGGACCGCGCCGGCGTCGCGGACTTCGCCGGCCGTCAGCTCTCGACCCTGTCGGGCGGTGAGCTGCAGCGCGTGCAGATCGCGGTCGGCCTCGCGCAGGAGACGCCCGTCCTCATGGCCGACGAGCCGACGAGCGCGCTGGACCTCGGCGCCACCGCCGGCCTCGCGCGCTTGCTGCGCGACCTCGTCGAGCACCACGACCTCGCCGTCGTCCTCGTCGTGCATGACCTCGCGCTGGCCGCGGCGGTCGCGGACACCGTCGTCGTGGTCTCCGGCGGCCGGACGGTCGCGGCCGGCCCGCCCGTGGACGTCCTCACGCGCGAGCGCCTGTCCGAGGTCTGGCACGTCGACGCCGCGCTGGAAGAGGTCGCAGGCCGCACCGCGCTCCACGTCGATTGGCTGTGCGAAGCCTCGCCGTGCGAAGCCTCGCCTGGCGGCTCGGCGTCGCACTGAGAGAACTCGCTGCGCTCCTTCTCTCGGCGTTTGGCATCGGCCGAGGCCGCTGAACGTCGAAATGTGGTGGTTCCCGGCGTCGAGCGTCGAGATGTGGTGGCAGGCGCGACCAGATTTCGACGTTCGATCCTGGCGCGGGTCGTCGCTCTACACTTCCGGGGTGCCTCGGATCGATGCCGACACCGTCGCGGAGCACCGCGAGCAGCAGCACGTCGCCCTCCTCGATGCCGCCGAGGCGCTTCTCCTCGACGACGGATTCGAGGCGCTGACGTTCCGCGCGCTGGGCGAGCGGACGGGGCTGGCGCGCAACTCTGTGTACCGCTACTTCTCCTCGCGCGACGACATCGTCGCCCAGGTTTGCGAGCGTGATCTGCCGTACTGGCTGCAGGAGCTGCGCGACGCGATGGCCGTCGCGGAGAACGTCGACGACACCGTCACGGCGTTCGTGGGCGGGCAGCTGCGGCTGGTCGCCACGGGGCACCACCGGCTCGCCGAGGCGCTCGGCGACGCGCCGCTCGGTCCCGAGGCGCGGTCGCGGATCGGCGCGATCGCCTATAAGCCGGCCGAGGTCCTCGAGGAGCGCCTGCGCGAGCTCGGCCACCCGCGCGCGGAAATGACCGCCCAGCACGTCCAGGGCCTCGTCAACACGGGCGTCCGCATGCTGCATCGCAAGCAGGCGGACCTGCAGACGGTCATCGACGAGACCACGCGCAGCGCGCGGCTCGTCGCGCGCGCCGACATCTGAGCGCCGCCGCGCCAGGCCCGGCACGGCGATTTGCCATCATCAGTCAGCCGGTTCCGAACGAAAGGCTGATCCCGTGCATACACGTCGACTCCTGCTGGCGGCTGCCATCGGCTCGCTCGCTCTCCCCATAGCAGCGCATGCCCAAGCGCCAGCCCAGCTCACGGTGGAAGCCTTCGGTACCGGCTCCGCGAAGGTCGAGCCCCGCGATCGCACCGACAACGCCTCCATCGTCGCAGCCGTCGACCGCGCGGAACAGGCGGCGCTGCCACTGGCCATCAATGACGCGCGTGCGCACGCAGCCGAGCTGGCACCGCCCGTCGGTTTTACGCTGGGCCCGTTGATCTCCGTGAGCAATGCGTCGCAGACCGGCCCGTTCGTCGTCGGCCCCTGGGGCCAGGACGGCACGTTCGGGCCCGGTCGCTACTGCGGCACGGTCCGCATCCCTCGCTACAAGACCGTGGACGGCAAGCGCCGCCGTATCGGCTTCCGCAGCGAGCGCCGCTGTCGTGTGCCGGAGTCCGCCCAGCGCACGGTGAAGCTCACCTTCGTCGCCACCCAGCCGGTGGCCTGACGATCAGCCGCGCGCCCGCTTGGCCAAGTCCACCGTTGCCGCCCGCAGCCCGTTCGGCTCCGTGCACGGCTCGGTGAACGTGATCCGCACGTCCGGCGCGGTGCCGCGCGGCGTGCGGATCTTCAGGTCCAGCCCGTAGCGGTCGGCGCGTACGCAGATCGCCTCGGAGGCGTCGGTGAAGCCGCCGAGCACGCGCGCCATCTCCAGCAGCGCGTCGCTGTGGTCCTCGTTGAGGTGGCTGATCGCGTACGCGGCGTTCGGCGCGACCGGGTCCGGCTCGGCGGCGAGATACTCGGCGGCGTTCGTCGAGTCCATCCGCCCGTAGCCACCGACCCAGCGCACGCGCTCGACCTCGAGCACGAACAGGGAGAAGTCCCCGAAGTCGATGTAGATCTCCGCGGACGGCACCGCCGCGAGATGCGCGGCGCGTGCCGCGGCCAGGCGGTCACCCTCGGGGCGCACGACGCGGCCCGCGAGGGTCACCCGGCCATGGTCGAGGGGGTCGCCGGCGCGGGCCTGTTCGGCGACGACGAGCGACGCACGCGCGTCGCCCTCGAGGTTGCGCGTGTGCTCCGCCAGGCGCGAGACGAGGAACACGGGCGCGCCGTCGTCCAGCACGCCGTAGGAGACGAGCGAGCCCCACGGGTCTCCCTCGCGGGTCAGCGTGGAGAGCGTGCCGAGGATCGAGCCCTGCACCAGCGTGCGGGCGTGCTCGGCGGGAGTCCGGCGACGGGCGGCGTCGCCTGCGGGGGTGGCGAGAGGGCCGGGGACCTCGAAGATCTCGGAGGGGGCGTCGTGGTCGGTCGGCACGGTGGCGACGTCGGTCATGCGGAGAAGGTTAGCGACACCTGTCGGTAAACGTCGCGACGGGTGTCGCAAAGAGTGATCCGGGCCGCGGCAGCACCAC
>SYBY01000255.1 GCA_005788585.1 Actinomycetota bacterium
GCAGATCGCGCTCGGCGAGGATGTCCGCTTCGACACGCCTGACGCCCGGCTCTCGGTCATGGAGGCCAAGTGGGGCCTGATCCCGGACATGGGGATCACCGCGGCGCTCCCGCGGCTCGTGGGCATCGACCACGCACTGGAGCTGACCTACACCGCCCGGATCATCAGCGGCGAGGAGGCCGAGAGCCTCGGCCTGTGCACCCACGTGACGGAGGACCCGCTCGCGGCGGCCCGTGCGCTGGCGACCGAGATCGCCGGGCGGTCGCCCGACGCGGTCCGGATGACCAAGCGGCTCTACCGCGAGGCGTGGCACATGGCGCCTGCCGAGTCGCTCAAGCTCGAGACCGATCTGCAGGTGCAGATCATGGGCAAGCCCAACCAGATGGCCGCCGTGGTGGCGGGCATGACGAAGCAGCCCGCCGAGTTCGGCGACCCGATCGTATGAAGGGCGCCCACCGGCGATGCACTTGAAGCGCGTCATCCCCTGCCTCGATGTGGCCGAGGGGCGCGTGGTGAAGGGGACGAACTTCGTCAACCTGCGCGACGCCGGCGACCCCGTCGAGCTGGCCGAGCGCTACGACGCCGAGGGCGCCGACGAGCTCGTGTTCCTCGACATCACGGCGACGTCGGACGCGCGCGACACGATCGTGGACCTCGCGCGACGGACGGCGGACAACGTCTTCATTCCGTTCACCATCGGCGGCGGGATCCGCAGCGTGGCCGACGCGCAGGCGGTGCTCGACGCGGGCGCGGACAAGGTCGCGGTGAACTCCGCGGCGGTGAAGCGGCCGGAGCTCATCAACGAGCTTGCGGATGTGTTCGGGGCGCAGTGTGTGGTGCTGGCCATTGATTCGAAGTGGCGAGAGGACGTCGCGCAGAGTCCGGAGCTTGCGACAGACGGCGCGCGAAACACGATGTCCGCGGAGGTCTTCGTGGCCGGTGGCCGCACGCCGACCGGCGTCGAGACGATCGGCTGGGCGGCCGAGGGCGTCGAGCGCGGCGCGGGGGAGATCCTGCTGACGAGCATGGATCGCGACGGCACGAACGCCGGCTACGACCTGCAGCTGACGCGCGCGGTCGCCGACGCCGTCAGCGTGCCGGTCATCGCCTCGGGCGGCGCCGGAACCCTGGAGCACCTCGCCGAGGCGCTCGAGGCCGGCGCCGATGCCGCGCTGGCGGCCTCGATCTTCCACTACGGCACGTACTCGCTGGCCGAGACGAAGGCGTTCCTGGCGGACGCCGGGATCGCGGTTCGCCCGATCGACTAGCGCTCGCGGCGGAACCGGACGCCTCGCGGGTCCAAGCCGAAGATCGACGAGTACCCGTTGAAGTAGATCCGCCGGCCGTCGCTGATCACCGGGTTGAACGCCCCGCGACGCGTCTTCCACACCGTCTTGCCGGTGTTGGCCCCGAGTGCCCAGCTCGACTTCTTGCCGAGGTCGCTGAAGAACACGAGGTCGCCCACGACGGTGGCCGCGCCGCTGATCTTCGAGCCGAGCTTGCGGGTCCACCGCTTCGCGCCGGTCTTGGCGTTCAGGGCGTAGAACGTGCCGTCGTAGGAGCCCAGCCACACCGTGGGCGGGCCGCCGGCGACCTCGCCGACCGCCGGCGAGGCGTAGACGTAGTCGCCGGTCCCCGTGCGCCAGGCGAGCTCGCCGTCGCGACTGGCGAACGAGTAGACGTTGCCGTCCGTGTTGCCGATGTACACGCGCCCGTAGGCGACCGACGGCGTGGAGTAGAACTGGCCGCTGGACAGGCCGAAGCCCGCCCCGCGGGTGCCCGCCGTCCACACCCGCTTGCCGTCCCGGCGCCGGATGGCGTGCAGGCGGCCCTTGTAGTCGCCGAAGTACAGCTTGCCGTCGGCGAGGGCGACCGCGCTCTTGACGGCTCCCGACGCCTTGTACCGCCACCGGATCTGCCCGTCCCTGGCGCGCAGGTTGTAGACGGTGCCGTCCTCCGTGCCGAAGATCAGGCGGCCCCGGTCCAGGAGCGGTGAGGACTCGGCGCGGCTCGGGAGCTTGCGCGACCAGCGGGTACGCCCGGACCGCTGGCGCAGCGCCACGACGCGACCGCCCTTGATGCCCTTGCCGCGCTGCAGCAGGACGACGTAGACCGACGCGCCGCCGCAGGCCGGTGACGACGCCGCCAGGTAGCCGAGCTTGCGCGTCCACAGGACCTTGCCCGTCGTGCGCGAGATCCGGTACAGCGCGCCGTTGTTCTTCAGGAGGAACAGCGAGCGGCCGCACAGGACCGGGGTGAACTCCAGGAGCACGCGGCCCCGTTCGGCCCACGCCTGACGGAACGGCGGACGGAGCTCGCGATTGAGCGGCAGGACGTGGGTGCGTGCCTTGTCGTAGCCGTAGACCGGCCAGGTGAATCCGTCGTCGGCGGGATGACGCGGCGGCGGCTCCTCCGGCACGGTTTGCGTGGGCGTCGGCGGGGCGGTCTCGACGAACTCGACGTCGGCGTTGGAGATGTCGCGCTCGCTGCGCGACGCCATGAACGCGGCCGTCGCGACGACTGCCACGAGCGCGGCCAAGACGCTGGCGAGGACCCACCGCCGACGTCCATGGGGCAGGCGGGACATCCATGTCAGGGTAGGCCCCCGACCGGGCGGGCCGGGAGACTGTGCCGGCATGCCCTCCGTTCTCGAGCATCTCGACGCCCTGCCGGGCGGCGCGCACCTGCGGGCGGCCGCGGGCGCGGCCGGCGTGGATGCGTTCCTCGTCGGCGGTGCGGTCCGGGACCTGCTGCTGGGCCGGACGCCCCGGGAGCTGGACGTCGCGGTCGACGGCGATCCGGAGCCGCTGCTGCAGGCGCTGGGAGGGGAGGTCGACCGCCATCCGCGCTTCGGGACGGCGGTCGTCCGGGGCGACGGCTGGTGCGCGGACGTGGCGCGCTGCCGGGTCGAGACGTACGCGCATCCCGGGGCACTGCCCGACGTCGAGCCGGCGGACATCGCCACCGATCTCCTGCGGCGGGACGCGACGATCAACGCCATCGCGATCGGACTGACCGACGGGCGGGAGGTTGCGGCGCCTTCGTCGCGGGCGGACCTCGATGCCGGCGTCCTGCGCGTGCTGCACGACAGGTCGTTCCTCGACGACCCCACGCGCCTGTGGCGCCTGTCGCGGTATCGGGCGCGGCTCGGGTTCGAGCTCGAGCCTCAGACCGCTCGGTTGGCAGCCGCTGCGGTGGCCGACGGCGTGCTGGAGCGCGTCTCGGGCACGCGGATCGGCAACGAGCTGCGCCTGGCGGCGCGGGAGGACGACGCGGCGGCTGCGTTGCGGTCGGCGGTGGCGCTGGGGATCGCGCCGTGGCTGGATCCGCGCGAGCCTCCCGCGACGATGCCGGCGGGGGCGCGCCGCGACCTGGTCGCGCTGGCCGCAGCGCTCGTCCCCTCGACCGATGCCGCGTTCCTGCACGAACTCGGCTTCTCCCGGGCGGACAGCGACATCCTGCTGCAGGCGCTGGCGGTGCGCGCGGGGCACCACCGTCCCGACGGCTCCCAGGCGTCCCAGATCGCCGACGCGTTCCGGGGCCTGCCCGTCGAGGCGCTGGCGCTCGCACCGGAAGAGGACCGCGCTGCCGTGCGCCGGTGGCTGGACGAGCTGCGCGATGTCCGTCTGGAGATCTCGGGGGACGACCTGCTGGCCGCGGGCGTGCCACGCGGGCCCGAGGTCGGGGCGCGTCTGCGCTCCACGCTGGCGGCCGTGCTCGACGGGGAGGTGCCCCGCGACCGCGATGCGCAGCTCCGGGCCGCGCTCGATGGGCCCTAGGATCGAGCCACATGCTCGCGACCGCGCTGCCCGAGCCCTTCACCTGGGCGCACGACCAGATCCACATCGACCTCGGCGATGGCGCCCGCGCCCTGTTCACCACACGGCGCGGAGGGGTGGCCACCGGCCCGTACGCGAGTCTCGACCTCGCCATCGGTGACGGCGGCCACGACCCCGGCGCGGTGCGGACCAACTACGCGCGCCTGGCCACGCAGATCGGCGTGCCGCGCGAGCGGATCGTGCAGGGCCGGCAGGTGCATGAGGCCACCGTCGCACGGGTCGGCGGCCCGGACGGGATCGCCGAGGCGACCGACGGCCACGCCACCGCGACACCGCTGCTCCCGCTGCTCGTCCTGACCGCCGACTGCCTGCCCGTGGCGCTGGCGGCTGACGGGGCGGTGGCGATGCTGCACGCCGGGTGGCGCGGCCTGGCCGCCGGGATCCTCGGCGAGGGCGTCGCCGCGCTGCGCGAGGTCGGCGGCACCGGGCCGGTCACCGCCGCGATCGGGCCCGGGGCCGGACCGTGCTGCTACGAGGTGGGCGACGAGGTCCGCGCCGCGTTCGCCGACGTGCCCGGCGCGGCACAGGGCCGTCACGTCGACCTCAAGGCCGTCGCCTCGGCGCACCTGCGCGACGCAGGCGTCACGCGCATCCACGACACCGGGCTCTGCACGATGTGCAGCGATCCGGCGCTCTTCTTCAGCCACCGGCGCGACGCCGGGGTCACCGGACGGCAGGCGGGGGTCGCATGGCGGAGCTGATCACCGGGCTCGAGGTCGACGGCGTGCGCGCCGGTCTCGCACGCGTCCGGGCCCGGATCGAGGCTGCCGCCGAGCGGGCGGGGCGCGATCCGCAGGCCGTCGAGCTCGTCGCGGCGACGAAGTACGTCGCCCTCGACGAGATGGGCGTCCTCGCCGACGCCGGCATCACGGTCGTCGCCGAGAACCGCGCCCAGGACCTGCAGGCCAAGGTCGACCGCTACGGCGATCGGTTCACCTGGGACTTCATCGGCCACCTCCAGAGCCGGAAGGTGAAGATCGTCGCGCCGCTCGTGCGCCGGATCCACTCGGTGAGCAGCGACTCCGTGCTCGCGCAGCTCGAGCGGGTCGGCCCCGAGCTCGACCGGGAGCTCGAGGTGCTCGTCGAGGTCAACGTCAGCGGGGAGGAGGCGAAGAGCGGCCTGGCGCCCGACGCGCTGGACGCGTACCTCGACCGGCTGGGTGCGATCGACGGGGTGCGACCGGTCGGCCTCATGACCATGCCGCCGCGGGCCGAGACCGCCGAGGACAGCAGGCGCTGGTTTGCGCTGCTGGCCGAGCTGGCGGGCGCCCGAGCGCTGCCGCACCTGTCGATGGGGACGACCCAGGACTTCGAGGTGGCGGTGGAGGAAGGCGCCACGCTCGTGCGGATCGGCACGAGCATCTTCCGATGATCAGGGAGGATTCCGTCCTCCGAGGGCTAACCTTCAGGCGAGATGGCCTTCAGTGACTCCTGGCATCGTGCGCTCGTGTACTTCGGCTTGGCCGAGGAACGCGAGTACGAACCCGAACCCGCGCCGGCCCCCGAGGCCGAGCTCGAGGACCGGTATCGCGAGCGCCCCAACGTCCGCCGGCTGCGCCGCCGCCGCGACGAGATCGACGACATCTTCGCCGACGACGAACCGGCCGGCCGGCCCACCACCGCGCTGCGCCCTGTCGGCGGCGGGCGCACGAACGGAGACGTCCGCGTGCACCTCGTGATCCCCAAGAGCTTCAACGACGCCCAGCAGGTCGCCGACAAGTTCAAGGACGCCGTTCCGGTGATCCTGAACCTCCAGGGCACCGAGACGGACCTGAGCAAGCGGCTCATCGACTTCGCCTCCGGGCTGACGTACGCGCTCGACGGCGGCATGCAGCGCATCGCCGACAAGGTCTTCATGCTGACGCCGCGCAACGTCGAGATCTCCGCCGAGGAGCGCGCGCGGCTGATCGAGAAGGGCTTCTTCAAC
>SYBY01000256.1 GCA_005788585.1 Actinomycetota bacterium
CCTGCGGGACGAAGTTCTCCGACGCGATCATCTCCAGCGTGCCCTGCTGGCGGCCCAGCTCGGCGCGGACAGCGTCGGCGACCTCCGGATCGACGTCAGCCAGCGGCCGGTTGAAGAAGTCAGAAGGAAGATCGCTCAC
Organism: Actinomycetota bacterium; assembly: GCA_005788585.1. The sequence continues at coordinate 140 of SYBY01000256.1, forward strand.
GCCTAGCAGGCTACCAACGACGTCCTGGGCCCGAGGGCCGCGTTTCACGCCGGTCATCGCAGGGCACCGGCTCACCGATGACGACCGTCTCGCTCGATCCCGAGGCGGCGTTCTGCGCCCTGTTGGAGGCATCGCCGTTCGCCGTCTGCCTCATCGACGCCGCAGGTGGCGTGGTGACGGCCAACGCCGCCGGAGAGGCCCTGCTCTGCGACGAGCGGGTCGCCCCCGGCCTGCACCGACTGACGCGTGGCGTGCTCGAGCGAGGACGGCCCGATGAGCTCGACTGCGTGGCAGCGGCCGACGACGGCGAGCGCCACCTACGCGCACGGTGTCATCCCGTCGGCGTCGATGGCGCGATCCTCGTCGTCGAGGACGCGACGCTCGCCACCCGCCTCGCCATCGGCGCGTCGACCGATCCGCTGACGGGTGCGGCCAACCAGGGTGAGTTCCAGCGCCGGTTGCGCGAGGAGATCGCGCGCGCCACGCGCCAACGGCTGAACCTCGCGTTGGCGGTCATCGACGTCGATCACTTCAAGGCCGTCAACGACACGTTCGGCCACCTCGCGGGAGACCGCGTGCTGAGGCGTGTCGCCGACTGCCTGCGCGCATCGGTGCGCGAGAGCGACGTGGTGGCCCGCATGGGCGGGGACGAGCTCGCCCTGCTCATGACCGAGTGCAACATGCACGAGGGTGCCGCGACGGCGGAGCGCGCGCGTGCGGCCATCGAGGCCGCGGACCTGGACGACGGCGTCCGGATCACCATCTCCGTCGGGGTCGCGAGCGCGGTGGCCGGCCAGGACGCCGACGACCTCGTCCGCGAGGCCGACCGTGCGTTGTACCGCGCCAAACGGGCCGGCCGGAACACGGTGCGGACGGCCGGCGACCAGCGTGCGCCCGAATCGCCACACCAGAGCCACACCGCCTCGGCGGTCCGCGCGCTGGCACGCGCCATCGACCTCAAGGACGCGAGCACCCAGCAGCACTCCGACCGGGTCGCGGAGCTCGCCGGCCGCGTGGCGGAGGAGCTCCGCTGGCCCGCCGAGCGTGTTCGCGCTCTGCGTGAGGCGGCGATCATCCACGACGTCGGCAAGGTCGGCGTGCCGGACCACATCCTCCTGAAGCCGGACCGCCTGACCAGCGAGGAGTACGCACTGGTCAAGGAGCACGCCCGGCTGGGCGCCGAGATCGCCGGCGAGGTCCTCACGGGCGAGCAGACCGCCTGGCTGCGGGCTCACCACGAGCGCATCGACGGGCTCGGCTACCCGGACGGGCTGACCGGTTCCGACATCCCGGAGGGCGCGAGGATCCTCGCGGTCGTCGACGCGTTCGACGTCATGACATCCCACCGGTCCTACAGCCCCGCACGTCCGCCGCTCGAGGCCATCAGCGAGCTCGAGCGCGGCGCCGGGACGCAGTTCGACCCCCACATCGTCGAGATGCTCCGGCGCCCGCGCTTCATGCGCTACGTCTCCATCCTGCGCAACCAGCTGGTCGCCCGAGACGCCAACGATGCCACCGGCGGCGAGCTGGAGATCATCTGCGAGTGCGGCAACCCCGACTGCTTCGCGACCCTGACGGTGACGACGGAGGAGCTCGCCGCCGTCCACGCGCACGCGCGGCGCTTCGTCATCGCCGCAGGACACACGATCGAGGACGTCGAGCGGACCGTCGCGCGGACGGATCGCTTCGAGGTCGTCGAGAAGCTGATCTAGCCGCAACGCCCCACCGGGCGGAGGTGCGCCACCCCGCCGGCCGCAGCGCTACCGTCGCTCGAATGCGTCGCGTCGCCCTCACCGTGCTGGCCCTCTGTGCGCTGCTCGTGGCCGCCCCGGCCGCCGGCGCGCAGGACTCCCTCGCCCCGAAGGGCGCCCTCCCCCACTGGCTGCCCACGGAGAAGTGGGTGTACGAGCACTGGCTGCCGTTCGACGAGGGGCGCCTCTACCAGCTGCTGCAAGCCGATCGCAAGGCGATCTGGCGGCACCTGCGCGACGACGCCGCCCACGATCTCGAGCAGCTCGGGCGCCGCCGCGGCTACACGCCGGAGCGCCTCGCCGCCGCCCTGGTCGCGCCCCGCGCCGGCACGGTGTCCCCCACCACCCTGCGGACGCTGCGAGCGCGGGCGTATCGCGTCCTGACGCAGGGCCACATGTCCCAGCACATCCTGTTCCACTCGCTGCACCAGCGGACGATCCCGCTCGCCGCGCCGCGGCTCTTCGGGACCTCGTCGGTCGAGGAGTACCTCCAGCTGCGCCGGGCAGAGCTCAGCCCGTTGCAGATCGGCCGCCAGCACGGCCGGACCCGCACGCAGATGCAGCGCGACATCGTCGCCGCGCTGCGCGCCACCAACGCCGAGGGCGTGCGCACGGGGATGATCACGCGCAAGCAGGCGCGGATCCTGCTCGACCGCCAGCTACGTCAGGTCCCACGCTGGCTCGGCCAGTCGCGCTACAACGGCCCGCCGCAGACCGGGACGAAGGGCGCGCGGTCCATCCCGCTGCTGCCGCCGGGCGACTACGCGAACAACCCGTCGATCAGCGCCGATGGCGACACCGTCGTGTTCGACGCCTACCGCGCGAAGATCCCCGAGGCCAAGCGCTTCGGCGAGATCTCGGTGGTCAGCTACCAGGTGGGCGAGGGGCGGCTCCTGCCGATCAGCCACCCGCTGGCGCCGACCGGGCCGCTGGCCCCGCGCTCGGCCTACAACTCGGCCGTCTCGGCAGACGGCCGCACGGTCATCTACGAGCAGGCCGAGGGGAACCTGAACTTCGCCAAGCGGTACTCGGAGATGCAGGTGCTCGCACGCACCCGGCCGGCTGTCAGCGCAGCGACCCGCGTGAGCCACCCGGCGAGCCGCCGCATGAAGCGCTCGCGCAGCGCGTACAACCCGTCGGTGTCCGCCGACGGCCGGCTCGTCGCGTTCGAGGCGACAGATGACGGCGGCGGGACCAAGCCGTCTCGCAACGGCGTGTGGGTCCGCGACCTCGCGCGCGGGACCGACCGGCTCATCGGCGAGGGCAGCGGCGGCGCGATCTACGAGCCGCGCCTCCTCGGGGACGGCAGCGGGCTGCTCGTGACCGCGGCCGACGCGGGTGCCGACGGGCACACCCTCGTGTACCTGCGCGGCCTGACCGCCGAGCGCACGACGCTCGTCAGCCGCGCGGGCGGCGCCGACGGGGAGGCCGCGGCCGCGGACGCCGATCAGCCCGCCGGGTCACACGACGGGAGCGTCGTGGTGTTCGCCAGCGCGGCGCCGAACCTCGGCGCTCTCGCGGGCCATGCGCGGATCTTCGTGCGCGACCTGCGGGGTGGCACCACCACCGCCGTGAGCCCGCGTGAGGGCTTCGCCTTCGACCCCGCGGTGTCCGCGGACGGCCGCTTCGTCGCCTACGCGCTGCGCCGCGGCACCTCCCCCACCCGCTCGTCGGTCTGGCTGCACGACCGGGTGACCGGGGCGACGACGCTCGTCAGCCGCCGCGCGAACGGCACCGCCGCCGACGGCTACAACGCCGAGCCCGCCGTGTCCGCCGACGGGGCGCGGGTGGCGTACACGTCGACCGGCGGCACGCTGTCCCGGCGCAAGGCGGCGAACCTCGCGGGCGTGTTCCTGTACGACCGCACGGCGGGCACGACGACGCTCCTATCGACCCACGCGCCGCTGAAGGCGAAGGCCAGCGCGACGGGGGGCGCCGTCCGGCCGACAGGCGCGTACCTCTGCCCCCTCGCACCCTGACGCGCCGCCCCCTCCAGCGCGGTGAGCATCACATACTGGTCGCCAGAGCGACCCCGATGTGACGTTCAGCGCGTGTGCTGGGTGAGGCGGCGGGTGATCTCCGCGGCGGGCACCGCGCCCTCGCGCACGATCGCGAACGTCCCATCGTCCTCGTAGCCGCGCAGGTCGACCATCGTCGACGGCGTGCCCGGCAGCGGGCCCGCGTCGAGGACGAGATCGACGCCGTCCCGGATCCCGGAGGGCACGTCATCGACCGTGCGCGGATCGGGCTCCCCCGCGAAGTTCGCGCTGCTCTGCAGCATGGGCCAGCGGACCGTGTGCAGCGCGAACGCCGCCGCGGGCAGGTCCGGCACGCGGACGCCCAGCGTCTGCGGGTCGGCGCCGCAGGCCAGGCCGAACCGGCGGCCCGGGTTCGGGACGAGGACCCCGATCGGCCCGGGCAGGAGCCGTCCCATCGCCTCGCGCGTGCGCACGCCCAGCTCGGGGACCGCAGCGAAGGCCAGCTCCAGGTCGGAGAACATGACCGCCGACGGCTTCTCGATGTCGCGCTTCTTCAGGGCGTACAGCCGCCGGACGGCCTCCTTCTCCTGCGGGTCGCACGCCAGCCCGTAGACCGTGTCCGACGGGAACACGGCGACCCCGCCGACGCGCAGGCAGCGGGCGAAGGTCTCGGCGGTCGCGGCGTCGATCATCGCCCTAGATACGACCGACGACCACCCGGGGGATGCCCGCGAGATCCGGGCGCGCCTCGATGGACGTCACGCCCGCCTCACGCATGAGCGCCTCGACGGCCGCTGCCTGCCCCGCGCCCACTTCGACGGCGACCACAGGCGCCGCCGCCACCGCCTGCGGGATGAGACGCCGGTAGACGTCCAGGCCGTCAGCTCCCGCGAACAGCGCACCCGGCGGCTCGTGGTCGCGCACGTCGGCGGGCAGCCCGGCCCGGTCTCCGTCGGGGATGTACGGCGGGTTGGAGAGGACGGCGTCGAACCGCGCACCGGACACGGCGTCGAGCAGATCACCCGCGGCGAAGGCGACATCGAGCGCCAGCCGCGCGGCGTTCTCTCGCGCGAGCGCCAGCGCGCTCTCGTCAACATCGGTGGCGGTGACGCGCAGGTCCGGCCGCTCGTCGGCGAGGGCCAGTGCGATCGCGCCGCTGCCGGTCCCCACATCGAGCACGGACGCGCCCTCGGGAAGCTCGAGTCCGACCTCGACGAGCAGCTCGGTCTCCGGCCGCGGGATCAGCCCGCGCGGGTCCACCGCGAGATCCAGCCGCCGGAACCCGCGCGTGCCGATGAGGTACGCGACCGGCGCGTGCTCGACGGCCCGGCGGCGCACCAGCGACTGGTACTCCCGGATCTGCGGCCCGGCGACCTCGCGGCCGGGGTCGAGGAACAGCGCCTCGCGCCGCACGCCGAGCACGTGGGCCAGCAGCAGTTCGGCGTCGAGGCGCGCGGTGTCGGACCCCGACGCCTGGATCGCGACGCCGGCGGAGTCCAGCGCATCGCGCACCGGAACGCCGGAGGCGATCGTCACGGGGTGTCCCCAACCGCCTGCGCCTGGAGGGCGCGGCGCTTCTCGTCGGCCTGCAGCGCGCCGGTGAACTCGTCGAGCTGCCCGTCGAGGACCTCGTCGAGGTTGTGCTGCGTGAGCTTGATGCGGTGGTCGGTGACCCGGCGCTCGCCGTAGTTGTACGTGCGGATCTTCTCGGCCCGCTCGCCCGTGCCGACCTGCGAGCGGCGGTCGGCCGCCAGCTCGGCCTGCTGCTCGGCCAGCGCCCGCTCGTACAGCCGGGCACGCAGCACGCGCATGGCCTTCTCGCGATTCTGCAGCTGGGATTTCTCGTCCTGCATCGCGACCTGCACGCCCGTCGGCTTGTGCGTGATGCGCACCGCGGAGTCCGTCGTGTTCACCGACTGCCCGCCGGGGCCGCCGGAGCGGTAGACGTCGATCTGCAGGTCGTTCTGGTCGATGTGGATGTCGACGTCCTCGGCCTCGGGCAGCACCGCAACCGTGCAGGTCGACGTGTGGATGCGGCCCTGGGACTCCGTCGCGGGCACACGCTGGACGCGGTGCGTGCCGCCCTCGAACTTGAAGATGGAGAACGCGCCGTCGCCCTTGATCGCGAACGTGTACTTGCCGTCGCCCGCCTCCAGGGACTCGGTGGCGAAGCCCCGGCGCTCGGCGTACTTCGTGAGCATGCGGTAGACGTCGCCGGCCCACAGCCCGGCCTCCTCGCCGCCCGCGCCGCCCTGGATCTCGACGATGACGTTCTTGTCGTCGTTGGGGTCGCGCTCGACCATCGCGAGGCGGATCTCCTCCTCCAGGCGCTCGATCTCCTCCCGCGCGCGGGCGAGCATCTCGCGGACCTCGGGATCCTCGTCCTCCTCCAGCAGCTCACGCGCGCCGGCCTCGTCGTCGGTCGCCCGGCGCCACTCCTCGGCGAACTTGGCCGCCGCCTCGAGGTGGCTGTACTCGCGGCGGACCTCCGCGTAGCGCTTGCGGTCGCCGATCACCTCGGGGTCGGTGATCTGCTGGGAGAGCTCGGCGAACCGGGCTTCGATCTGGGAGACGAGCTGCTCGATCACCGCCGGGCAGCGTAGCGCCGTGACCACGACGGCCTGTGAACAGCAACGTTCATACGACACACCATCTTTGTGACATCTGGTACGGTCGCGCCCGGATGAGGAGGGCCGCAACGTCAGGACGACTGGGCGGGCGTGTAGGCGCGTGGTCGCAGTGGCTGCCGCTGATCGCTGCAGCGCTGGTCATCGTCGTCATGGTCTCCGTGGCGGAGAGCGCACGCCTGGACGCGGACCGCCACCGCCGCGGCGAGGTCGAGCTCGAACGATTCCGCAACGCCGCCGAGCGCTTCTCCGCCCTGCGCTGGGAGGGCCGGGCGCGTGAGGAGCTCACGGCGGACATGGTCGTCTCGGCGACCTCCGCGGTGCTCGAGCTGCGGCGGGCGGGGACCGCACTGGCCGATGGCGGCGTGCCGGCCACCACGCAGAACGCCCTCCGCCGCGACGCGGACCAGCTCATCGACGCCGGACGCAACGCGACGGCCGGTGTCCAGCGCGGCGACCTGGAGAGCACCGACCGCTACGAGCAGACCGTGTTCACCCCGAGGATCGAACGCCTCGAGCGGCGCCTGAACGCCGCGATCGATGCTCAGCGCGCGTCGATCGACAGCGCGCTGGGCCGGACCCGGCTGCTGTTCATCGGCTCCCTCGTGGCCGGCCTGCTGACCATCCTGGCGCTGACCCTGCGCTTCGAGCGCCTGCGGCGCCGCCAGATGCTGACCGAACGTGAACGCGCGGTGGAGCGCCGCGGCGAGGACCGCCTGCGCGCGCTCATCCGCCACAGCAGCGACCTGGTCACCGTCATCGGGCCCGACGCGCTCGTGCGCTGGCAGTCGGAGTCCATGCGCCACGTGCTCGGCCACGACGCCGACCCGCTCGTCGGCGCCCCGCTCACCGACCTCGTCCATCCCGAGGACGTCCCCCTCGCCCAGGCGTTCATCGCCGCCGCCGCCGAGCGCCTCGGCCCCGCCGGCGCGATCAACCTGCGGCTGCGCGACGCGTCGGGCGCGTGGCGCAGCGTGGAGATCGTGGCCGAGAACCGCATGGACGACCCGGGCGTCGACGGCATCCTGCTGAACATCCGGGACGTCTCCGACCGCCTCGCGCTCGAGGACCAGCTGCGCCACCAGGCCTTCCACGACGGCCTCACCGGGCTGGCGAACCGCACCCTCTTCGAGGACCGCCTGCTCCACGCGCTGCAGGCCGCGCGGCGCAGCGGCAGCCTCACCGCGGTCCTGTTCCTCGACCTCGACGACTTCAAGACCATCAACGACAGCCTCGGGCACGTGACCGGAGACGCCGTGCTGCGCGAGGTCGCCGAGCGCGTGGGCCGCTGCCTGCGCGCGGCCGACACGGCTGCCCGGCTCGGCGGCGACGAGGTCGCCGTCCTGCTCGAGCACGTCGGCGACGAGCAGGAGGCGCTGATGGTCGCCCGGCGCCTGCTCGCCGAGCTGCAGCCGCCGGTCGTCGTCGACGGTCGTGAGCTCGGGGTGGCCGGGAGCGTCGGCGTCGCCTTCGCGCACGAGGGCGCCACCGTGGACGAGCTCCTCCGGAACGCCGACGCCGCGATGTACGCCGCGAAGGCCAACGGCAAGCAGACCGTCGAGGTGTTCCGCGACGCCATGCATCGCGCGGCGCTCGAACGCCTCGAGCTCACCGGTGAACTCCAGCGCGCGATCGGAGCCGAGGAGTTCGAGCTGGACTTCCAGCCGATCGTCGAGCTCCAGGGGGCCCGGATCGTCGGCTGCGAGGCGCTCGTGCGCTGGGGCCACCCCCGCCGCGGCCGCCTCGCCCCGGACGAGTTCATCGGCGTCGCGGAGGACACCGGGCTCATCGTCCCCCTCGGCGCCTGGATCCTGCGCGCGGCCTGCGTGCAGATGGTCCGCTGGCAGACCGCGGGCATCGCGGACGAGATGGCGTCGATCAGCGTGAACGTGTCCACCCGCCAGCTGCGCGACCCGGGCTTCCCCGCCGAGGTCCGCACCGCGCTCGCCACCACGGGCCTGGACCCTGCGTGCCTGACGCTGGAGATCACCGAGAGCCTGCTGGTCGACGACCGCGTGCTCATCCTCCAGCAGCTGTCCCAGCTCAAGGCGCTCGGGCTGCGCCTCGCCGTCGACGACTTCGGCACCGGCTACTCGGTCCTGTCCTACCTCCAGCAGTTCCCGATCGACGTCCTGAAGATCGACAAGTCGTTCGTCGCCGGGATCGAGATCGCCCCGGACCGCGCGAAGCTCGTGCGCGGGATCGTGGAGCTGGGCGAGAGCCTGAACCTGCAGATCGTGGCCGAGGGCATCGAGCGCGCCGAGCAGGCCGCGCAGCTGCGCGCGATGCATGGCCCGCTCGGCCAGGGGTTCCTCTACTCGCGGCCGCTGAGCTCCGAGGCGATGACCGCCCTCCTGCGCCGCGGACTGCCGGTGCCGGTCGCGTCGTAGGCGGCTCGTAGGATGCGCGCGTGCGCCGCGCCCTGCTCGCTCTCGTCGCCGTCCTGGTGCTCGGCGCCGCGGGGCTCGCCGCCTACGTCGTCAGCCGTGACGACGGCGCCGAGGTCAGCCCCGAGGAGCGCCTCCCGGAGACCACTGCCGAACGGCCTCCGTTCGAGACCGGCGTGCAGGCCGGCGTCCTCCAGCGCGACGTGACGATCTCCGCGCGGCTGGGCGCCCCGGTCGCCCGCGTCGAGTGGGCCATCGGCACCCCGGTCGACGAGTTGCGCCCTGTCGTGGCCGCCTATGCCCGGCGCGGCATCCGCGTGCAGCCGCTCGCCGGTTTCGAGGGCCGGCTCCCGTCACCGCGCGAGGTCGAGAGTCTGGGATCATGGGCACGTGCTCTCGGCCGGGACGGGGCGATGTGGCGCGACCTCGATCCCGGGCTGGCGGTCCGCGCCATCGAGTTCGGCAACGAGACCTCGTTCGCCTACCAGGGCACGCAGAAGCGCGGGGGCGAGTACGCGCGGCTGGCGCGCGCCGCGAGCATCGAGATCCGTGGAACCGGCGTGGGCCTCTACATCCAGGCCGACGACGCCAACCAGGTCGACGGCTGGATCAACCAGATGTACGACGCCGTCCCCGACCTGCACGAGTACGCCGCCGCGTGGATCGTCCACCCGTACGGCGACCAGTGGCGGCGCCGGTTGGACTGGGCCATCGCCCGGCTGGCGGAGAACGGCTCGCCGCGGATCCCGATCGCGATCACGGAGTACGGGATCGCCAACGACGGCGGGCGCTGCCTGGACAAGAACTACGGCTGGCCGCTGTGCCTGACGTCCGCGCAGGCGGCCGACATCCTGACCCGCGTCGCGCGCGAGATGCGCGCCGACTACCCGCGGATCACGCAGTTCATCATCTACAACAACCACGACCTGCGCCCGCCCGGGACGAACGCCGACGCGGAGAACTACTTCGGGGCCCGGCGGCGCGACGGCTCGTCCAAGGGCGCCTTCACCGACGCCGCCGAGCGCCTGATGGCCCAGCGCTAGGCGGCGACCTCGATGCCGGCCCGCTCGGCCTCGGTCGCCGCGCCCGGCTCCTCCACCTCGAGCACCGACTGGAGCGCCGCGATCGCGACGGCCAGCTGGGCGGCCTCGGGCTCGCGGGTCGTGAGGCGCTGGAGCTGCAGACCGGGCCACATGAGCACCCGCGCCCAGCGGTGGCGGCGGTTGCGTCCCAGCGCCTTGATGATCTCGAACGCGATGCCCGCGATGAGCGGGATGCCGACGACGCGCGAGAGCAGCAGCCAGTGCCACTCGGGCTGGCCCAACGGCGCGAAGACGAACACCGACACGATCATCACGATGAGCAGGAAGCTCGTCCCGCAGCGCGGGTGCAGCCGGCTGAAGCGCTGCGCGTTCTCCGGGGTCAGGTCGAGCCCGGACTCGTAACAGGAGATCGTCTTGTGCTCCGCGCCGTGGTACTGGAAGACCCGGTGCAGGTGGCTCAGGCGCGACACCGCCCAGATGTAGGTGAGGAACACCGCGACGCGGATGAGCTTCTCGACGACGACGAACGCGACGGAGTTCGGGACCACGTCGCCGAGGAGGTTCGCGAGCGTGACGGGCAGGAGGAAGAAGAGGCCCACCGCGAGCGCGAGGGCGAAGATCACGGTGCCGACCCAGGTCGCGCGCGAGATCGGCTCCTCGTCCTCGGCGAGCTGCGCGTTCGCGGCGATGTTCAGGGCCCGCAGGCCGATCGCCAGCGATTCCCACAGCGCGATCGCACCGCGGATGACCGGCCAGCGCAGCACACGGTGGCGCTGCAGCACCGACGTCAGGGGGAAGCGCTCGACGGCGATGTCGCCGAGCGCGGCCTCGCCGGCCTCCATCGGGCGTCCGGCCGCGAGCTGCTCGGCCGACGGGCGCCGCACGGCGACCGCCCAGTGGCCGGTGCCGCGCATCATCACGCCCTCGAGGACGGCCTGGCCGCCCACGGGGGCGTCACGAGACGCGACGAGCGTCCCGTCGGAGAGCTTCTGAACCTGGTCGGACATCGCTGTCCCCAGGTTCTCGGCCGCTGGGCGCTAGGACTGAGCGCGCTTGGCGGCGCGGCGCTTGAAGCGCTCGACGCGGCCGCCGGTGTCAACCAGCTTCTGCTTGCCCGTGTAGACCGGGTGGCAGTTCGAGCAGATCTCGACGTTCAGCGACGGCGTGGTGGAACGAGTCTCGAACTCGTTGCCGCACGTGCAACGCACATGCGCGACGATGTACTCGGGGTGAATGCCGGTCTTCATGGTCTGAACCAGTGTAGCGGCAGGTAGGTGCCCCTCGGCGTCCGCGTGCGCGCGCGACACCGGGTTCAGGAGGATTGCCGTTCTGCCGATACCGCCTGCGGGGAAGATGGCTGCACACCGCTTCGACGACACCCTTGA
>SYBY01000257.1 GCA_005788585.1 Actinomycetota bacterium
GTTCATGACCGCCGCCTTGATCGGCAGCACGACCGAGCGGAACGCGACGAGGAGCAGCAGGAACGACAGGACGATCACGAGCGCGATGAGGTACGGCAGGCTGTCGGAGATCCGGTCGGCGAGGTCGACGTAGCCGGCGGTCACGCCGCCCACGTACGCGGTCGCCTCGGTTCCCGCCAGCGCCTTGGGCACGGTGTCGTCGCGCAGGCGCGCGACGAGGTCCTCGGTGGCCTCGTCCGCCGGGCCGGACGTGGGGAAGACGGTGATGAGCGCGACGTCGCCGGCGGGGTTCTTCTGCGCGGGGGTCGCGAGCGCGACGCCGTCGGTCTTCTGCAGATCGTCCTCGAGCCTGGTCAGCGCGGAGTCGTCGCCCTTCGGGACCTCGACGGCCACGACGAGCGGGCCGTTGAACCCGGGGCCGAACCCGTCGGCGAGCAGGTCGTAGGCGATGCGCTCGGTGTCGTCCTTGGGTAGCGCGTCGGTGTCGGGCTGGCCGAGCTTCAGGCCGAGGACCGGCGCGGCGAGTGGCAGCAGGATCGCGAGGCTGAGTGCGAGGGCGATCCACGGGCGGTTGCAGACGGCACGGGCGAACGCCGCCCAGCGCGGGCTGCCGTCCGGGTCCTCGTCGGCCTTGCGCCACGGCAGGCGCAGCGCGTTGACGCGGTGGCCGAGCAGCGCCAGGACGGCGGGCAGCAGGGTGACCGCGGCGATCATGGCGACGAGCACGGCGAGGGCGGAGGTGATCCCCATCGCGGTGACGATCGGGATGCGCGCGACGGCCAGGGAGCAGAGCGCGATGATCACGGTGAATCCGGCGAAGACGACGGCGGCGCCGGAGGTCGCGATCGCCTGGGCGACCGACGCGTCCGGCTCCATGCCCTTCGACAGGCCCTCGCGGTGGCGCGTCACGATGAAGAGCGCGTAGTCGATGCCGACGCCGAGCCCGATCATGGTGGCGAGGATCGGGCCGGTGTCGGGGATCCCGACGATGTGGCCGAGGATCGTGATGAGGCTGATCGCGGTCGCGAGGCCGAAGATCGCCGTCACGATCGGGACGCCCATCGCGACGGCCGAGCCAAACGTCAGCAGCAGGATGATGATCGCGGCGAGGACGCCGATGCCGGCGCTGGTGTCCGAGGTCTCGGCGTCGACGACCTGGCCGAGCGCGCCGCCGGTTGCGGCCTGCATCCCGGCGTCCTCGATGGGCGTGGTCGCGGCGTCGTCGAGGTCGACGGCCTCGGCTTTCGTGATCTGGCCGAGGTTGCGGTCCAGCGTCACGCTCAGATAGCCGATCTCGCCGTTCTTGCTCAGCTGCGACGCGCCGGCCTCGGTGGTCGGGCTGACCACGCTCGCGACGAGGTCGTTCTTCTTGAGCGCCTCGGTCGCGTCGGCGATGGCCTGCGCGTTCTTCGTGTCGGTGAGCTTGCCGCCGGTGCTGCGGATGACGATGGGGCTCGACCCCTGGGCCTGGGCGGGGAACTTCTCGGTGAGGACGTCGGTGGCGTCCTGGCTGCCGGTGTTCGGCAGGGAGATGTCGACGCTCGTGCGCTGGCCGAGGATCGAGGCGCCGGCGATGGCGGCGACGGCGATGAGGAGCCACGTCAGGACGACGAGGCCACGGTGGCGGGTGCAGAACCAGCCGACGCGGTGCAGGAGGGCGCTCATGGTCTGCCGAGGTCTTCGGCATTCCGATGGCGGGGCTGTAGCTATGCCGCAGGCGCGCCCACGACCACCATCGACGCGTCGACGCAGGTGCGCCGCACGGCCTCGCGGTCGATGGGGAAGACCCCGGGGAATCCGGGGGCGGCGAAGTTCACGCCCACGCCGACGCGCGCGAGCTGCATCGCGCCGAGGCCCTGCGCGTAGAGCATGTTCGCCGCGAACCACGGGTCCTTGACGGCGGGGAACTCGCCGACGGCGATGCCCGCCTCCAGCGCGTCGACGATGTGCTGCAGGCACGCGGCCATCCCGCGGCCGAGCCGGGTCATGACGCCCTCGCGCACCACGCCGCCGAGCTCGCTGGCCGGCTGGCGCATGAGCGACAGCGCGCAGTCGAGGAACGCGGGGTGCTCCAGGCCGTAGTCGACGAACACCTGCGAGAGCGCCCGCAGCCGCGCGACGGGTTCGAGTGACGTGTCGACGTCACCCATGCGCGCGTGGATCTCCTGCAGGTAGGTCTCGAGCGTGAGGGCGAACAGCTCGTCCTTGCTCTCGAAGTACCGGTAGATCAGGGCCTTGTTGATCCCGGCCTCGCGGGCGATCTCGTCGATCGGCGCGTCCTGCAGGCCGCGGGCGTCGAACAACGCGCGGGTGGCGGCGATCAGCTCCTGCTCGCGCTCGCGGCGTACCGCCCGGGTCTTGGTCGTCGAGGCCATCCGCGCCAATCCTAACGCAAGTTCAACAAAGAGTTGACACGGAGGTGTAACCGTCGGTTACACTTTGGACCACCGCAGGGGTACACACGGTTTTCGAGCACGTCACGAGGTCACCACGCATGTCCACCGTTGAAGAGCAGATCCAAGAGGTCACGGCCACGCAGGAGGGCACCGCTGACTTCTCGATGGCGCTGAACGACGACCAGAAGGATCTGCAGGAGTGGGTCCATGGCTTCGCCGAGAGCGTCGTCCGCCCGGCTGCTGAGGAGTGGGACGAGAAGGAGTCCACCCCGTGGCCCGTCATCCAGGAGGCCGCGAAGATCGGTCTCTACAGCTTCGAGTCGATGGCGCAGTTCTTCGCCGACCCCACCGGCCTCACGCTCCCGATCGTCAACGAGGAGCTCTTCTGGGGCGACGCGGGCATCGGCATGGCGATCATGGGCACGTCGCTCGGCGTCGCCGCGATCTTCGGCCAGGGCACGGGCGAGCAGATCGGCGAGTGGATCCCGCGCTGCTTCGGCACCCCGGACGACGTGAAGGTCGCCGCGTTCTGCTCGAGCGAGCCGAACGCCGGCTCTGACGTCTCGGCCGTCCGCACGACCGCGAAGTACGACGAGGCCAAGGACGAGTGGGTCCTCAACGGCCAGAAGGCGTGGGCCACGAACGGCGGCATCGCCGACGTCCACGTCGTCATCGCGTCGGTCGACCCCGAGCTCGGGACCCGCGGTCACGCCGCCTTCGTCGTCGGCTCCGAGAACACGGGCCTCACGCAGGGTGCGAAGGTCAAGAAGCACGGCCTGCGCGCCTCGCACACCGCGGACGTCTACCTCGACGACTGCCGCGTCCCCGGCAACCAGCTGCTCGGCGGCAAGGAGAAGCTCGACGAGCGCCTCGCCCGCGCCCGGGAGGGCAAGCGCTCGCGCGGCAACGCCTCGATGGCGACGTTCGAGGCCTCGCGCCCCGTCGTCGGCGCCCAGGCGCTCGGCATCGCCCGCGCGGCGTACGAGTACTCCCTCGAGTACGCCAAGAACCGCGAGCAGTTCGGCAAGGCGATCATCGAGAACCAGGCCATCGCGTTCACGCTGGCCAACATGAAGATGGAGATCGACGCCGCCCGCCTGCTGGTCTGGCGCGCCTCGTGGATGGGCCGCAACCAGGTCCCGTTCGAGAACGCCGAGGGCTCGATGTCCAAGCTGAAGTCCGGCGAGGTCGCCGTGTGGGTCACCGAGCGCGCCATGCAGATCATGGGCGGCAACGGCTACGCCCGCGAGTACCCCGTCGAGCGCTGGCACCGCGACTCGAAGATCTACGACATCTTCGAGGGCACGGCCGAGATCCAGCGCCTCGTCATCTCCCGCGCCATCAGCGGAGTCCACATCCGCTA